>JAUYDG010000026.1 GCA_030691925.1 Nanobdellota archaeon | reverse complement strand
CATTCGTAGCATCCTCTGGCGGGCTTACAAAAGTCTCATTCAAATGCCAACCACCAGTAGTCCAATTACCCCACAACTCACAAGTATCCACATCAGAAACAATATCAGAGGCAGTGTAGTTGAACGTTACGCTTCCAGTAGCAGTCTCATTAAAAAAATCAACAGGACTATCCAAAGTAATATTAGGCGCAGTAAGATCAACAGTCAAAGTACGATTATCAACAGTACTATTATAATTATTCAAACTATCATTACAATAAACAGACCAAACATACTGACCATCCTCAATCGTAACATTACTACTACCATTCGTCTCACCACTCGTAAGCCCAAATGACTGGTTTATAAAAGTCTCATTCAAATGCCAACCACTCCAGTTACCCCACAGCTCGCAAGTATCCAAATTGGAGTCATTCGCAGTGTAATTAAACACCACGCTACCGGTAGCAGTCTCGTTATAAAAATCAGAAGGATTATCCAAGCTTATTACTGGAGCCTGAGCATCTAAGTTAGTATGGAATAATACAGTATTTGACTCGTTTATCGCAACAAGCGTGATATTCCACTCAATAGCTTCTTCTGTGCCAGTACTATTCGCGCTAAAATTAAATGCAAACCTAAATTGAGTGTTTGATCCTAACAAAGAATCTGAACCATTAACGCATGTCCAGTTCAAGTATATACCATCTTGCACATTACTCGTATCACAATCCCAACCACCACTTACTACAGAAAAATCAGCCGTATGAAGGACTGCACCACTATCATTAGACAGATTACCCATGTCGTTTAATAATATATTAACCGGTGACTCAATAGACACTACTGTAATATTGTTATCACCTGTTAACGCAGGAACAGTTATTGTAAGATTTAAAGTAGCATTCTGCCCACCTTTGGTATAATTAGAAATAGCATAACCATCCCCGGGTGTAAACTCTGATGTAACAGTTGCTGTACCAAGATCACCCTCTAAGGTGCCAAAAACGAAATAAAAGCTTAATAACAAAACAGAAACTAGAATAGGTAATGACAATCCCCTTTTTTTCAAGATAACCTCACCTCGTAAAAGATTTTTTTATTTAGAATAACTTCGTTACTCACTTCTTTTTTTGTATAAATAATATAAATCACCGTTTTTTTTGCGCCTTAGTAAAATGGGGGACCTTACTGGTATATAAATGTTGTTTACCACTTTTCAAAAAGAACAGACAGAAACATTTAAGATTGTAAAGTCTTCAAAAAGAGTTTATGAAACTATTATACAATGATGTGATATTAGCAAATGATGTAAAGCACTACACAAATATTTTTTCAAGATTCAAAGGTCTAAGATTCTCAAAACCGCTAAAAAAGAAACAAGCAGCGGTATTCACACTGGATGAAGAAAGCATTTCAGGAACAACGATAGACATGCTCTTCGTATTCTTCCCAATAGACGTCTTATGGCTCAACAAGGAAAAAAAAGTGGTAGACATAAGAAGGAATGTAAAGCCATTCACGCCAATAGCAATACCTAAAAAGCCGGCAAAGTACATTATAGAGATGAAAACAGGAATGACAAATAATATAAAGATAGGGGACAAGATAAGATTCTGAAAATGGAAATAGCGACAGTAGGCGGATTCAGGGAAGTCGGCAAGAACATGACCGCCGTAAAAATAGGCGACGAAGCTGTAATACTAGACATGGGATTCTACCTGCCAAGCCTGATCAGCTTCGAAGAAGAAGGAGGGGACCGCAAAGGGATAACAACAGACGGTCTGGGAAAAATAGGTGCTATACCTGACTACAGAGTGATAGACGCCTGGAAACAGAAAGTGAAAGCGATAGCGCTAGGGCATTGCCACCTCGACCATATAGGCGCTGTACCTTACATGAGCAGCATGTTCCCCAACGCAGCAGTCTTCGGCACGCCATACACGCTGGAAGTGCTAAGGACCATGATACTGGATGAGCAGATAAAAGTGGATAACAAGTTCAAGACGATACAGCCGAACGCAAGCATAAAAGTAGGCCCTAACATAGAAATCGAGTTCATAAGCATGACGCACTCAACCCTGCAGTGCACGATGATGGCAGTTCACACCAAAGAGGGAGTAGTATTATATGCCAACGATTTCAAGTTCGACAACTACCCTGTAGTCGGCACCAAGCCGAACATAAAAAGGCTGAAAGAGCTGGGAAAAGAAGGGATAAAAGCATTAATCGTGGAAAGCCTCTACGCCCATGACGAGAGGAAAACACCATCAGAAAAAGTAGCTAGAGAGCTGTTAAAAGACGTCCTTCTAAGCACAGAAAACGAAGACAACCTCATAGTAACCACATCATTCGCAAGCCACATAGCAAGGCTGAAAAGCATAATAGATTTCGGAGAGAAGCTGGACAGGAAAATAGTAATACTCGGCAGGAGCATGCAGAAATACATCCTCTCGGCAGAAAACCTCAAGCTAATAAACTTCTCAAAAAGGGCGGAAATACTGGGATACTCCAGGCATATAAAAAAGAAGCTGAAAGAGATAGAAAAACAGGGAAGAAGCAAATACCTGGTAATATGCACCGGCGGCCAAGGAGAGCCAGGAAGCGTCCTGCAAAGAATGGCAACAAACCAGATGCCTTTCGAATTCCAAAAAGAAGACCACATAATATTCTGCAACAAAGTAATACCAGCAGAGATAAATATAGCCCACAGAAAAGCATTAGAAGAGAAGCTAAAGCACAAAAACGCAAGGCTGTTCTCAAACATACACGTATCAGGCCACGCAGGAAGGGAAGACCTAAGAGACCTGATAAAAATGACCTGCCCAGAGCATATAATACCTGCACATGGAGAGCAGCACATGCTGGAATCGCTAGGGGAACTGGCAACAGAGCTAGGCTATGATATAGGAAGAAATGTCCACATAACTACTGACGGGAACATCATCAACGTCTAAAGCCTTGTTTTTTATAGTTTCACTTTAAAAAATATAATATCTTTTACAAGAGAATTCTTCAAGAATTTTTTAAAAAAAGAAAAAGCGCCAGCACTTCTTTTGAGGAAGCACTGGCAAAGACTAAAGGGAGGGCAAATTTATATAGGGGGTTATCTGCCCTTTGATTATCACCTCACTAAGTCGATTCCAAGCTCGTGGCTGACCCTCATAGACTCCGCACTTGGTCTTGAATGGTCAACTTTCCCCAGGATGTATGGTGAGTTAACACCGGTTATTATCGTCATCACTCTTACTTTGCCGTTCATGTTGTTGTCTACTCTTGCTCCCCATATGACGTTAGCGTCTTGGTCCAGGCTCTCTGTCACCAGTTCTCCTATCTTGCTCACTTCGTCCAGTGTCAGGTCGTTTCCGCCTGCTACGTGGATTAATGCCCCTGTTGCTCCTTCATAGCTTACGTCTAATAGAGGGTTGCTTAGCGCTCTCTTAACGGCTTCTTCCACCCTGTGCTCTGAGTCTGACTCACCGATACCGATTACTGATACGTCACCATTAGCCATTATTGCTTTCACGTCTGCGTAGTCCAGGTTGACTAGTGACGGTACAGCGATTATTTCCACGATGCCTTTGATCATCGTTGAGACTAGTTCGTTCGCTACCGCGAATGCTTGCTGTATAGGCAGGTTTCCTGCTATGTTTACCAGCCTGTTGTTGTCTATGACGATTACGGTGTCTGAGACGTCTCTTAGCTGGGATAGGCCGAATTCTGCTTTGTCTACTCTTGCCCTTTCTATGTCAAATGGCATTGTTACTGTGCCTATGACAATTGATCCCATGTCCCTGGCTATCTGTGCTACGACTGGCGCTGCTCCTGTACCTGTGCCCCCGCCCATTCCGGCGGTTACGAATACCATATCACTGCCTTGCAAGAACTCTCTGATCTCATGAATATTCTCTTTTGCTGCCTCTCTTCCTTTTTCCGGGTATCCTCCGCATCCTAGCCCTTTTGTCAGCGATCTCCCTATCAGTATCTTCTTGTCTACGTCCATCATGTCTAAGTGCTGTTTGTCTGTGTTTATAGCGGCTATTTGCGCTCCTTGGATGCCTTTTTTGTACAGCCAGTTCACCATGTTACTGCCGCCGCCTCCACATCCAATCACTTTTATGTTTGCCTGCCCGATTAGCAGGTCGTCTGGTTTCATTTGCTTTTGCATTTCTATCGCGTTTTTCACGAGAAATTCCATTTTTTTTTGTTCCCCCTTTTTGGTTTTTTTGTTTCGATTTATCTTTTTGAGTATAATAATGTTTATAAACTTACATGTCTTATACTCTCTTAGAACGAGTTTAAGATCGCCAAGTCTTAAGCTACGTACGCCAGACTGGGAATTAACGCCAAATTCCTTGTAATGTTAAGTGCTTGGGTTTTATCGCCAAATAAAACCAAAGTCGAATGTTAAATTGCCAAACTTTCTATTATTTTATTATCTTACCAAGTATTTAAATACTTTTCAACTACAAAATATATATTCCAGCAGATAAATCATTATTTAGCATCAATAATACATGAAAAAAGATATGAAAAAAAGCCAGCCACAGACAGGTGACAAAGTAGAAATAACCACAGATGCGGAAACATACAACGGAATACTAATGCCACAGCCCCATAAGGACACTATAACTCTCAAGCTGAAAAGCGGCTACAACATAGGCCTTGACAAAAAAAGCGTAAAAGAGCTAAAAACCCTGGAAAAACATAAAAAAGAAATAAATAAAGAGCCAAAAGAAAAAATAATAAAGAAAAAAGGCCTGAAAACCATATCTATACTCCACATGGGCGGCACCATAAGCAGCGCAGTAGACTACAAAACCGGCGGAGTAATAGCCAAATTCTCACCAGAAGAAATGCTTACACTATTCCCAGAAATCAAGGAAATAGCAAACATAGAATCAAGATTCGTAAAACAGATGATGTCAGACGACATGAGATTCGCACACTACAACCTAATAGCCAAAGAAATAGAAAAAGAAGTAAAAAAAGGAACAGACGGTATAATCATAACACAAGGGACAGACACGATGCACTACACCTCAGCAGCACTATCATTCATCCTCGAAGACCTGCCGATACCTGTAATCCTGGTAGGCTCACAAAGAAGCTCAGACAGGGGAAGCTCAGACGCAGCAATGAACTTAATATGCGCGTGCAAATTCATCTCGCAAACAGACTTCGCCGACGTGGCGATATGCATG
>JAUYDG010000007.1 GCA_030691925.1 Nanobdellota archaeon | reverse complement strand
TATCAGGCTTATGTTTCCTCACAGTTTCTAGCATCTCATCGAATAGTAATGGCTTCGCGCCTTTGATTACGCTTCTGTTGCTTTCTGCGAGGTCTTGTTTTGTCTTTTCTATGAAGGATTTTGCTTTTGGCTCATATTCTTTTGGCTCATACCGGTCTAAGAATCTTTTTGAATATTCTGAGAATTCCGGATGTGATCTGCTGTTCAGTTCTACGTTAAGGTCTAAAGCCTTTATCTTATATTCGCTTTTGCAGGAGTTTTTTAATGCTGCATAGATGTGCGATATCGAGTAGGAAGGTGATACTGGCGTGCAGAACGGAGGATGTATCAGGATGATAGTTTTCATGTTTTGTGAAGAATACTTTTTCTGTTTATAAGAATATCCCATCAGCCCCCTTTTATGTAGTTGCCATGGTTATAGTATTTCCGGTTGTGTTTTTTTTGTTGTAGTAATTCCGGAAAATCTTCCGTTTTTTGTGGCAAAAGTTAATAAACAACATTATGTTTTCCGCCGGTGATGAAGATTAAAGAATCTGAGGATGTTGAGCTCAAGAAATCAACTTCGGAACTGAAAGAGGCGATCATTTCGATAACAGCGATACTCAACAAGCACAAGAAAGGAACTTTGTACTTTGGAATAAAAAACGATGGAAACGCCATCGGCCAGCACATAACAGAATCAACATTAAGGGAGATCTCCCAAGCGATAGCAAACAGCATCGAGCCAAAGATCTATCCTGAAATCAAGACAGAAACAATAGACAGAAAAAACTGCGTTAAAGTCTCATTTGAAGGCCACGAGCAGCCTTACTTCGCATACGGGCAAGCATACATCAGAGTTGCAGATGAAAACCGGCAGCTGTCCGCAAAGGAACTGGAAAACATAATCCTGCGAAAGACTGCAGCCCGGTGGGATTCGAAAACCTCTGACGCGCCAATTGATGAAGCTGACGAGGAGACTCTTACAGAATTTATCCAGAAAGCAAACCACTCCCAAAGGATAAAATTCAAATACACGAACAAAAAAGATGTTCTTAGAAAGCTCAACCTTACTAAAGATTCACGACTAACCAACTCGGCAAGGCTGTTGTTTTCCAAAAAGGGGCCGATTGAGGTTCAGACTGCGGTATTCGCAGGAATTGACAAAACAACTTTCTTAGATATCAAGCAGTTCAAGGGGAATATTTTCCAGCTTCTCAAGATTTCAGAGTCATATATCAAGGAGCATATCAACTGGAAGGCAAAACTCGCTGAAAGGACCAGGGAAGAAATCCCTGAGATACCAATAAGGGCAATCACAGAAACACTAGTAAACTCATTCTGCCACAGAGATTATCAAGTTCCTGAAAGCAACAAAATAGCAATCTACAAAGACAGAATCGAAATATGGAATCCAGGAAGCTTTCCAGAAGGATACAAGCCTCAGGACTTTATCAGCCAAGACTTGCCATCCATACTCAGAAACCCGTCAGTAGCAAACAACCTCTACTTAAGCGCGGACATCGAGAAATGGGGCTCAGGATTAAAGAGAATAAGCAAAGAATGCAAAGCCAATTCCGTCAAAGTGGAGTTCAAGGTCCTCAAGTACGGATTTACAGTACAGTTCACAAGGCCAAAAAATGTCCCTGAAACTGTCCCTGAAACTGTCCCTGAAAATAGGTTAAATATCATCATTAGACACATATCCAACAACGATAAGGTAACAATACCTGCCCTGGCTAAACTTCTTAAAGTCAACGAAAAGACAATAAAAAGGGACTTAGAAAAACTAAAAGCAAACAATAAGCTCAAAAGAGTCGGTCCCGACAAGGGGGGGCACTGGGAAATACTAAAATAAATTCACTGGTGCGTGTACCAGAGTTTCATCTTGGTCTTTTCTTTTTTGTCAAGCCTTGTGAAGAACATGCGTTCAAACTGGCAGACTTCCCCTGTCTTCAGTTTTTTAACTCCTTTTTCTGCTAGGCCTTCGACTGTTGATTTGTCGGGTTTTAATACGTCCACGTTTACCAGCTCGTCATCTGCCGGCAGCCAGTGTATTATCTTTGCCTTTAGTTCAGGGTTGTGCTCTGTTGACAGGAATTCCCCGTCTTTGAAGTTGAACAGGTGCATCAGCCTGTATATCTGTCTGGGCTTCAAGTCGTCGTCTATGTAGAATTCTTCGCCTGTTTTGAATTCCCTGTAGCCCATCTTTGGCGCGTCAGGGTGCAATGGTATCTTGATGTCCATTTTTGGGGCGTACTTTATTTTTACTTTTCTCTTTTTTGTGACCATGAAGAACCTTTTTGCTTCCTTGTCCAGCACTCTTCTGTTATGCACGATTAGGTCATCCCATGTAAGAGTTGATTCTGCCTTGCTCAGCCCTGTTGATAGGACGAAATCTTTTATCGCTTCGGGTTGGAAGCCTCTCCTTCTCAATGCTACCAGTGTTGCTAGTGAAGGGTCGTCCCAGCCTAGAAGCTCTTTGTTCTGTATCTTTTCCCTTATCAGCCTGCCGGATGTCTCGACGCCTTCAAGCTCGAATCTTGCGAATTCATAGATATGTGTTTCCTTGAATCCGAGTGTTCTTTGTATGTACCTTTGGAGCTCGTTTCTCATCTCGAATTCTTTGCTCCTGAGCCTGTGCGTTACGCCTTCTATTCCGTCCATCACTGCGTTTTGGAAATCATAAGAAGGCCATGCCGCGTATTTTGTTCCTAGCCTTGCATGCTTGTGCTTTATTATCCTGAATATTGCTGGGTCTCTCATCGTGGTGTTTTTGTGATTCATGTCGAGCCTTAGCCTTATCACGCATGCTTCCTCTTCCATTTTTGGCATTTCTTTGAATAGTTCCATGTTCTTTACATGGTCGTTCAGCCTGCAGCCGCATTCCTCTCCTTTGAACCTTTTGGCTCTTATTTCTTCTTTTTTGCATGTGCACGCATAGGCAAGGTTTTTCTTTATCAGGTCTTCGCAGAGCTGGTAGAACTTTTCCATGTAGTCGGATGCGTATTCCAGCTTGTCCCATTTTGCGCCTAGCCATGCGAAGTTTTCAAGCATTATTTCGTAGAACTCTTTCTTTACCAGCCTAGGGTTTGTGTCTTCGAATCTTAGCACGAACTTGCCATTGTGCTTTTTTGCCAGCTCGTAATTCATCAGCAGCGCTTTGGCATGGCCTATGTGCGGGTATTTTTCCGGTCCTGGAGGGAAGGCTGTCACAACCTTTGTTCCAGGTTTTATATCTAGGAAGGCGAATATGTCCCTTTCCTTCTGCTCTTTTTTCTCTAAAAGCTCCGGCGCTACGCTGTTGAGCTCTTCTACCTGGTCCTTTAGGCTCATAGAGTTGACTTTTGTTATTATCTCCTGTACTTTGGCTGCCAACTCTTTGCCTTTTGCGCTAGGCATTTCAGAAATGACCTTGCCTATCACTGCCCCGGCATCGGCTTTTCCGCCGAATTTTATGGCGTTTTGCAAAGCGTACTTGTAGATAACGTCTTCTATCATGATAACCTTTTAAGAATGAGCTGATATTTAAAAACTTTTATGCTTCGGGATAAACTTACTTAGTGTTTTGGGCTATCCCCGCAGCAAGCTATGGAGGCATTACGCCCAATTTTGGGTATTATTCCTGGAATCACCTGCAATACCATTCGAAAGTAGGGTTTTGGATTCGTTATTCGGAATGTGTGGCTGGTTTACATCATTCAGAGTGCGAGTTTCAGAGATGAAAGCATGAGGGGCCGAAGGCGACGAAGAGTAATTTTTAGAGGCGTACTATATCAAAGAATTATTAATCACTTAACAGTAGTAAAAATAGGAAGGTTTAAATATAAGTCGACATATTATTAATTGTATGCAAGTTTCAAAAGCAGATAAGATGGACTTAGAAGCGATAGTAAAACTAAATAGGCTATTTCACTTAGATCTTCCTGAGTTCAAATGGGATACTCCTCAATGGGTTGAAGAAGAGATAGGAAATGGTAATTATTATGTAATTAAGAATAAAAGTATTGTTGTTGCCGCAATCTGTTTGAAGATGTTGGAGGAAGAGGGTTATATCGAAGCTATTGCAGTACAAGAAAACAAACAAATATCTGGATTTGGGAGGAGATTAATTGAATTTGCAATAAAACAATCACAAAAACAAGGAAAATCTAAGCTAAGTGTTGAATCTTTTTGCGATTATGGAATTGAAAAATTCTATGAAAAATGTGGTTTTACTAGATGTCCTAAGTTGGGGAACTATAAGGGCTATCCATACTATTGCTTCTCGATGAATCTTTAAGGCGCTCAAATTTTATTGTATATTCGCTGTTAGGCAAGCGAAGCTAAAGGTTGAGCGCAGAGTCGAGAAAAAGGCAACCGAAACATTTAGCCTTGCCTACTCTAATGAAGTTATTTTAATTAAGAAACTACATACTCCCTTGTTCTCGTTCTTTGTTGAACTTTATTCCTCTGAATTTTTTGTACAGTCTCTTTGTCGTGTCCAGCCTTTCGCTTTTGTCATAGGATTTGCTGGAAAACAGCCATGTGCCGTTGTAATCGTTTGCCATGCAGCCGTCTGCATACTTTCTTGTAACTTCTATCAGTTTTTCATACTCTTCGACTTCAGCTTCCAGGCTTTTGATGTTCTTTTCGTTGACTCTTTTGCTTCCTGTGACCACCCTTACCCATACTTGCTTGCGGTCACTGACAGCGTCTTTGAATATTTTTATGCTCTTCTCTAGGTCTGCCGGGTTTGAGAAATAGTCTTCGAGTATTATGATGTCTGCATTTTTCCAGTAGTTCCTGCCTTTTTCAGGGTTCCATAGCTTCGAATTTTCATCGTAGCCTTCTTTTTTGTCAAGCGTTACGGCGACTTTTATCTTCGGGCTTATGTTTTTAATTATGTTTATCCTCTCGTTGTGCATTTTGTAGTCGCCGTCATCAGGCGCTTCCAGCTCTATCGCTACTCCGCCGCTCTCGCTTAGGTTCTTTGCTAATTTTTTGGCTATGATTGTCAACGGATCTTTTTCTTTTAGCTGTTCGTAGCATTTTTTGTCGCCTTTTATCCTAAGGATTACTCTTTCTGGCGGTGTGACGTACTGAAGAAAGTCTTTTATCATCGTGTCCCCTTTATCAAAGAATTTGCCGCCGTTTTTTTCATCTTCAGCTAAGTCACCATAATAAGGGGTGAAGCTTACTGTGTTTGCATAGGATTTTCTCATCCAGTCTGTAATCTCGTATGATGATAAGAAAGACCAGTTGTCTATTTTTACGTTTTTTATATCTTTCATGCTGTCCCCTTTTTTTGGGACTTTGACATCAAGCGGTTCCTGCTTGTTGTAGGCTTCAAAATCCAGGCCGATTACTGTCTCGCCTTTCTTTTGTGACATCGATTTTGTAATCTGTGTATCGAAGTGGTTGTAGAACATGTAATATCCTGCGAATATGGAGGCTGCAAGCAAGGTTCTTCCCAGGATTTGTTTTACTCTTCCCATATTGTTTATAGCGTCTCCATGTTTTTTATTAAACTGTCTAGTCTAGTCATTAGCTGGTTTGCTTTTTCTTGGTCTCCCGCTTTTAGGGCGTTGTATCTTTCCTTGCTGATCTTTGCTATGGTGTCTTCGCACTCTTTTCTTTGGACTTCTGTGAAGGATTTTGCGCAGTTAAGCTGTTTCTCATCTTTTATTATTTCTTCTTTCTTTTCTTTCATGAATCTGCTTCTTTTTGACGCTTTTCCAGTGAAGTAGGATACGCTTTCCAGCACCAGGTCGCCTAGAGGTCTTCCTGCCAACCCTGCTGCGGCTCTTACAGCTGAGGTTGCTATGAAGTAGTATGATACTGCATCAGTGACTGCTTTTGAGAATCCTCCCCAGATGAGCGGGAATGATATGTATTTTGGCATTTCAGCAAGCTCGTAGCCGACTCTTATCTTCTGCATCATGTTGAACCCTAAATCGAATCCGTCAAGGTTTAGGCCTACGAGGTACGCCCCTAAGCCTAGCCCTATTGCTGACGCTAAGGTGGTTGCTGTCGTGTCCAGTGAGTTGAACGTTTTCCTGTAGTTGTCTTTCAGGTTTTTTTGTGTTTTTACCGGCAGGAGCCCTATGAACGGGTTGTAGTTGATTGCGAGGTTTTTTCCGAATTCGCAGACCCTTTTTACCAGGTCTTTTTTTGAGTCGTCACTTGCTTTTTCTAGCTTGTATTCTGAGTAGACTTTCTGGTACAGGTCGTTTTGGAAGTTCATCTTGTTAAAACCTCGTACATTTTTTTGACATCTTCTGCTTGGACGGTTAGCGGGCCTATGGGCAGGCTGCTTGTCAGCCTTTCTTCGTAATCATACGTGGATACTATCACCTTTTTCACGTTTTCTGGTGCTGTGTACATTCTTTTGTTTACTTTGCTTACCGGCAGCAGATGCCCTTTTGTGTCGCAGCTGCTGGCTATGGCTATGTCTTGCCTTAATGGTTTTTGCTCTATTGCTGATAAGGTTGTAGTGTACATTGCGGGCAGCAGCGCATCGTCTTCTTCAAGCACTTTTGATGCGTCTATTATGATTTCGTATTGTGTCGTGTCGATTGACTCTTTTAGAAGGATTTCAAGCCTTTCCTGGTAGTAGCCCTTTTTTTCTTCCCATCTTCTTGGGGTGAGTATTTTGATCCCTGCTTCATCAGGCGGCACTTTTTTTACGCTTGCTGTGACTTCTGATACGTA
>JAUYDG010000112.1 GCA_030691925.1 Nanobdellota archaeon | reverse complement strand
AATTATTTTTGGACAATGATTTTGCAAGGAATCGTGTATGAACGCCAACACCAGAAATAGTTGGCGGCTCATAATAATAACTTATTATTCCTATCTTAAGTTTTTGTCTGCTAAAAGAGCCCAATAAAATCGAGATCTCTTTATTTAAAGAGCGGAATACGTTAATTAATTTCATATTAATCTCCTATTAAACTGTTTCATTATACAAATATTTTGATGTTAACATTGATGCGGTGGGCTTCCGTTTTTTCTTATAGCAAAGAGTGAATTGAGATTAACATATGCGATTTCTTAATTGCGGTTATGTGGTGAGCCTGCAAGGCAAACGATAGAGCGGAGCGAGTAAAAATGTGGTGTAGAGTTTGATTATCTATTGTTTATTTTCTCTTTATATTTGAGATGCCTTACAGTACCATAAATGAACAATACGACTCCGAATAATATTGAAATCAAAGCTAATGTAATAGAAGGTATTGAATTAAGTGGAAGAAATTTGATTAGGAACGCTCCTAAAACTAAAAATGCAAGTCCGGTTCTCCAATATGCTAAAAGCGTTCTTTCATTAGCAAGATGCGTTCTATCTTGTGCTAAGTAATCTCTTCTTGTATATTTTTCTTTCATACTTTTATTTTTATAAACTGCCGCTTAAATAATTTTCGTTTGTCAAACCAGATTAATATTGCACATAACGTATGCGACTAAACGAAGTTTTCTAAGTCTTCGGAGCCCGTTACCTCGGTTTCTCTTTTAGCATACAGTTCTCGTTTCGTATAGGCCAAGCACGTTTATGCCAAGGAAACAAAAATCTTTCCGAAAACTTTAAAATCCAAAAGAACACTTTAGTTTCATCCCGCAGCAAGCTGATGAGGTATTCCCGATAAAATAATCCACGCTTTAAATTTTATTTACTAGTTATTTTTTCTTTATAATCTCATACCTTTCGAAGAAGCCGTCATGGTTTTCATCAAAGAACTCAATATCAAATCCTTCCTGCCCATAATCAAAGTCAATCATTATCTTGAAAGGCTTGTCGTGCATCCTAAGCCTCTCATCCTTGGAACCGTCTTGGCGAAGCTCAAACCATTTCAAAAGGTTGATGCGCTTAACTTCAGCATTAGGGTCGAACCAGCTGTCATCTATGCTGTAAAGCTCGACAACATAATCAGCCTTGCCATCCTTGTTCTCATCGATGTAAACTACTGACGGGAAAAAAAGGTCCAAAGGCAGCATCTGGTTATCAGTAGGGATTACAGGCTGTATCATGCCACCAGTATTCTTTTGCTCAGCATCCCTTTTTTTGTCTGTCTTATCCAGGTAATCGTACACTTCACGAACCAATTTACCTTCTTTATCGAACGGGAGCATTATCCTGCAGTCACCATCGATAGAATAATGCATTATTCCGCTGATCTGCTGCTGAACATCCTCAGGCAGCGTTAGTATGTCCTTCACAACCTGGGGCAAGCTTTTCTCGTCTAAGCTCTCTAAAGGCACCACTTTCCTGGAAACGCGCATCGGGTCCTCAGGGTCGTAAGGCAGGAAGTACCATGCAGAGTCAGGGCCTTCATAGTTGAAAAACTTCTTGTCAATCTTGTTCAAGTAGAAGTCGTAATCCTTGGAAAACCTTGTCCTCAAGTTGTCATAAATGTTTTTGCCGTAAGTTATTTCCAGTAAGTCATAAGCCTTAAACTCGCCATCTACTGTCTCGATGCGCTCACCAACCTTCTTTATTTCATAATTCTTGTTATGATACTCCTTGTAGAACTGCCTGTACTGCTCAACCCTCTCCTGCTCATAATCCTTAGAGATAGCTGACGTGGACAAGCCAAGAGCTAAAGAAAGAGATGCTATAAGGCTTACCAGTTTCTTCTTCATAATAAAAAAATACCCCTTAAAGCCAAGAAAATCTTACTAATATTTAAAACCTTGTTTTTAAAAAAGTTACTTTTTATGATGGTCTACCCTTTTAGAATACTTATCGTAATCCAGCCTTTTCAGAACCTTAACCCTGTCGCAGAGCTCTTCTACTGCAACTTTCAGCAGGTACTCGCCTGCTTCTTTCGTAGCCACTTCCGGGTTTCCTGCCACGCCGTTCTTGCTTATAGTGCTCCAGTAAGGCATGAAGCTCAAAGCGCCATCGCTCCAGTCCATGAACAGGTCACCGTCGCAAGGGTAGTTCATATCCTTCTTGGCCTTGCCCATCTTCACAAGGTCAGGCCTTATCACAAGCATCAGAGAAGTCTCAAGCTCACAGGCATGACCCAAGCCGCCAGGGTACTTTGACTTCCTAACTTTCTTTATCGCATTAGCGCCTTTCTTGCCGTTAAGATAAAATGTTGAAGCGCAAAGAATCTTTCCATCAGTCTCGTAGTTTACCCTCTTATGTGCTATCTCCACAGGCGCTATGTTTGAGCCGTGACCGTTAACGATCAAGAGCCTTCTGAAATTATGTTTTGCCAGATCTTTCCCTATGTCTGTTATGTACCTTATCAAAACGTCATAGCTTATGTTCAGCGAGCCGGGAAAGTCTTCATGATGAGAACTGTAACCATAGCTTATGACCGGCAGAAGTACCGTCTCGTCAGCCATAGCCTCTGCAACCTTCTCGCATAGTGCTCTTGTTATCATCCCGTCTGTGTTTACAGGCAGGTGAGGCCCATGGTCCTCTATCGTAGCTACTGGCAGAATAACAACCATGTCCTTATCAATATCCCTTATCTCTTCCCAGGTTAGTTCTTCATATTTAATCATCTTCGCCAAAATGGTATCAGGAGGATTATTTAAAACTTTTGGCATAAAAGAACAAATTTTAATAACTTCAAAACGTTCTTAGTAAAAGCATGAAAAAAATCATCTGCACACTAGCAGGGCTAACCTTACTAGCCTCTACAGCGCTGGCAAAAGACTTAGAGTTCTCGATAAAAAGGAACGGCGACATAGTGATGATAGCAAACAAGGAAAGCATGGACAAGAACTACAAAGGCGACAAATTCTTGGGCTACAGGCATGAAAACGGCAAATGGGTATTGGATAACATAACCTACCTTGGAAGCGGCAGCTACAAGAGAGAGTTTGTAAGATACGTGGAAGAGAAAGAAGTGCCGACGTACACCAAAGGGCTCTACTCCCTGTACGTAGACCAGGACCAGGATGAAGAATTATTGGTAGCAACATTCTACGAAAAAGTAAGCAAAAAAACAAAAGACCAGTGGATAGAGACAGCAAAGGGATACATAAAAGAGCTCAACGAGAACTAAAGCCATTTTTGTAACAAAAACATTTAAATAAAACCAAAGCCCTTTAAAGCATAGAAAAAAGGAGGTGACACAAAGTGGTAAACAGCAGAACACTAGTGGTAAGCCTAGTAGTAATAATAGTGGCTGCGATAGTCTTCTTCAACCTTGAAAGATTTGTAGGTGAAGCAACAAAAGAAACAGCGACAAAGCTTTACGTATCTTCCAAGGCCGGCGTGATGAGCGAAACAAACCCTACGATAAAACCCGGGACATACGTCTACTTCACAGAAATGCCAGGAAAGAAAGGAGGCAGCGGCACGCTATACATCAGATCCATGACAGATGAGAGGAAATGGGGGCCTATAGTAAGGACACAGGTATTCCAAAACTGCAACGCTAATAAGTGCAACCCAAGCCAAGTAGGAACGCTAAACTTCAAAACCTATTACGGCTGGAAAGGAAAATACTGCGGTGAAGTAAAAGACCTGACAACCTGGAAGACTACAACAGCCTGCTTCACAGTCCCGTAAAAATATTTTTTATTTTTAACTCTTTTGAGATATTCGGATTTCTATAGGATATATTGTATAACCAATAAATAAAAATAAAAAAAGAAGAGGAAGTAATAACCATAAAGGCAGAACTCCCTCTTCTCCTTAACGCTCACAACCGCTGAAACCAGACTATCACTTCGAAGCTCCTTCTTAAAAAGGAAAAAGAGGGAGTTAAACCAGAGAGGCAAAAACTCCCTCTTCTTCTTTAAGCACTACCAGCTACCGCCAGACCCGCCTCCACCGAAGCTGCCGCCACCGAAACCACCAAAACCGCCACTGTCGCCTCCGCCACCGCTGCTGACTCCTCCACCGCCTCCGCCTATGCTTATGCCTGTGCTTGAGGAGCTCCAGCTTGACCTGTCATCTTCCGCATCATCAATCTCTTTCTTCGCTTTCCTGTAAGCTTCGTCCGCTTGGTCTTCTATCTTCGGGAGCTCGGAAGCGATGAGAACCCAGTTAACTTTTGAGGCATTCAAATCTGCCTTCACAGCCTCAAGCTTAGCCTTGGCATCCTTGGCCTTCCTCTTGGTGCTGCTGCTGACATCGCTGTCCTTGGACTTCTTCACAGCCTTATTGACTGCAATCTCAGCAGATTCCAGCAGTTTAGGCACTTCGGATTTGGCACCGACAATCTCCTTGAGCTTTGCAGGCACCGCGTCGATTGCTTCTTTGGCTCTTTCCAGGGCGTCTTTAGCAGAGCCGATAACTTCGGACGCTTCGAGGAACTTCTGGGCATGCATGGAGTTGAGCTTCTCTGCTTTCCCTATGTCTTTCTCCACGCCGGACAGAACGAACGGGACATTGCTGAAATTGTCCACTACTGATTTCCAAACCTCTGATGGGCTCGAGGATTTAAGCATATCCACAGCGGGAAGCTGTTTTTCATGCTTCACCTTCAGCTCCTGAACCTTCCCAGGCAGTCCCTGTATGGCTCCCCTCGTTGACTCTTCAGCCGTAAGCTTTGACTCAAACCTGCCCTTCGTAGCCTGAATCTGAGACAGGAGCTTTTGAAGGGTGTTATATGCTGGGCGGTAGTCAAATTTCGGGTCCCGCTCAGATGGGAGCTCAGCTTCTTTTTGGAGCAGCTTGACCGATTCAGCAAGCTCTGTTTCTTCGCCAACAATGAAACCTTTGGAAGCATGCCTGGACAGGAACTTTTCAAGTTCGGAAATCTTGGTCGTGAGCTCAGAAGCCGAAGCGTAAGCACCTTCCTGGAACTTCTTCACCTTCGCAGGCAAGTTCCCGGCATCATTCAGCATCCCCTCAGCTTCCTCTACTTCGGACTTGATAGCCGTGATCTTCGGCTCCAGGCTTCTGGTATCATTCAAACTGAGCTTCTGGTAAGTTTCACCGAGGCCGTTCAATTTTTTGCCGCACGAATCCAAAAGGGACATCGCCTTTGCTACCGTGTCAGAAGACTCAGCCTGAGCCCACCGGGGAAAGCCCTTGGCAACTTCTACCGCTTTATCAGCTTTGCCCTGCAGCACCGCCATCTGGGAATTGAGCTCTTCAAGCTCTTTTTTGATTTTCTCCCTGAACTGGGTGAGCTTTTTCATCCTGATGCCAATAATGATGAGAGTGAGAATTAACAGGCCTAGGAGAACGAAAGACCCTAGGATTAGCAAGGTCTTTTTGAAAGCCTGTTCATCCCTCTCTTTCTCCAGCCTTTTCTCCTCGGCAATCCTTGCTTTTTCCTCTGCCCTCTCTGCCAGCGACTTTGTGCCTAACGTGCTGATTATCGAATCGACTAGCATCTTCAGCCCGCCGTAATAGTCGCCTGCCCGGAAGTAGGGTGGGAAAATGTCTCTCTGCAAAGCCCCTATCTTGCTATCAGGAAACTCACTCTCCAAGCCGTAACCTACAGCTGTGTAATACTTGCGATGGTTTGGAGCTATGCAGATGACTATACCATTGTCTTTGCCCTTCTTCCCCACGCCCCATCTGCTTGCTATCTCAAACGTCCAGTCCTTGATCTCTTGACCGTCCAAGGTGGGAGTCGTTATTACCGCTATCTCGATGGACGTTTGCTTCTCAAAATCTCTCAGCTTGCTTTCCAGAATCTTTTCTTCAGACTGGCTGAGGACGTTCGCGAAATCATTCACGTGGCCATTTGGCTGAGGATAGGCTACTGCAAGCATGGGCAAGAGGAAGATGAGCATCACCGCCAGAATTGTGCTCTTCAGTTTAAGCATTATTAGAAACCTCCTCTTCTAAAAAAAGTTGGGACACCGCAAGGGTGTAGTTTTATTCTTTCTCAACGACCACATCGTCGGAAAGCTCATCCGTGTCATCCTGCTTTCTGGGGAAATGCTCTGCCAAGTGTTTCCCGATGAGCTCCACTGCCTTGCAGATCCCGGCACCGTTGTCCTGCGAAGGGTCCTTGATGCTTTCGATGATGAGAGCAACTGCTTGGTCCCATGTTCCAGGTGGAACTTTCTCGTTGATCGCCTGATCCCCGATGACCCAGACCTTCTTTTCCCTCAAGAACAAGCAGATGAGGACCCCTGTCTTATCCCTGGTTGCGGACATCCCCAAGCGCGAGAACTCCTCGAGGGCGCGGTTGTAGGTGAGGGTGTCTACGGTCGAGAACCAGCTGTGAAAGAAGGGCGCTTTGCACTTCTCGATTACCGCGACCCTAATCTCGCCAGCAGTTGTCTTTTCCACGTTCACAACTGCCTCTCTTATCAGCTTCTTGCTTTCCTCTGTCAAGAAATCATTGACCTTCATAGAATTTCCTCCTTGTAAAAAAAATTTTATGGTTTAGTTTTGAGTGATTGTTTGTAATGCTACCAAGAACCGCTGGATCCTCCACCACCGAAGCTGCCACCACCGAAACCACCGCCGGAATCGCCTGACCCTCCGGAACTGAAGAATCCTCCGCCTCCACCACCGCCACCTTCAGCAATTGCCTCGCCAACAACTCTTGCAGCGGCCCCAATCAGGAAGCCTATGATGAAAATGGCAACCCACCATGGCGCACTCAGGTTGAACAAGATGCCAAAGGTGAACATAGCACCTAAGCCGCAGACGAATCCGCCAAGAACCCAATGGATCAGTGAAGCGATTATGGTCACTATCGCCCCTATGACACACAGGACTAAAGCAGCGGTTAATGCTTTGTCCATATCCATCTCCTTTTTGAATTCGCCGCTAAACTCTTTGCTTGTCGCTTTCGCCAGGGAGTCGATGGCTTTATCAATCCCCTTGTAATATTCATCTTTCTTGAAATTTGGGGTCAGGTCATTCCGTATGATATAACCAGCAGCACCGTCAGGCATGACACCTTCAAGACCATACCCAACTTCAATCCTCATCTTCCGGTCTTCCTTCACGATGAAGAGCAGTATCCCGTTATCTCTCTTCTTCTTTCCAACGCCCCAAGTAGTAGCGACTTTGAGTGAAAATTCCTCAAGGTTTTCACCTTTCAAAGAAGGAATTATCAGGATGGCTATTTCGTTGGATGTCTGCCTCTCAAAGTTTCGAAGCTTCTGCTCCAAAGCAGAGACCTCTTTACCGGTTAGCATCCCTGCATAATCAGTAACCATCCCTTTGCTTTTTGGAACCTCAAGAGCGTTAGCAAGAAAAGGAAGAGATACAAAAACTGCCACTATCAAAAGCATGAGCAACCATTTCTTCATACCTCACCTCTTCTCAAAAAAAATTTTTAAAAAAAGAAGAAGGAGACCAAGTTTCAGGCTTAATCTCCCTCCTCTCGGTTCTGGGTTAGTCAAACTTGACTTTAGGCACTTCCTTGGCCTTCTCATCCGCCTTGAAAAGTGCCAGTGGCTTGAAGTCCCATATGCCCGTAAAGATGTTGCCCGGGAACTTCCGAATGGCCTTGTTATATTCGGTTGCCGCTTCGTTGTATCTTTTCCTCTCCACAGAAATCCTGTTCTCAGCACCTTCCAGCTGGTCTTGGAGCTTAAGGAAGCCCTCGTTGGCTTTGAGCTGCGGGTACTGCTCGACAACGACGAGCAACCTGCTCAAGGCACCGTCCAGCTTCTTCTGGGCTTCCACGTACTGCTGGAATTTTTCAGGGTTTTCCAAGTCTTTCGGGTCTATCTTGACAGCAGTTGCCATGCTTCTCGCTTCCGTAACTGCTGTCAGGACACTTTTTTCATGCCGGGCATACCCTTGGACTGTCTCAACCAAGTTGGGGATGAGGTGTTTTTTCAGCTCTTCTTTTTTCTCTGCCTCGCTTGAGAATGATTGCATCCATTGCGAAAACGGCGTGTTTGACTTTGTCTTGTTTTCCGTGCTGCCGATATACCTTATGTTAAAGATGGAGTTGATTTTTTCTTCCGGGATTTTGGCAGTTCTTAGCTCGTCCTGGCAGAAGATATGGTCTTGCTCTGGCAGATTGCCCTTGAATCTGGGGCTGAAATTTACTGTCCCGCCGTAACAGATTGAAAGGACCAAATAGCTGTCTGCGGAATTGTAAAAGACCTTATCAAGAATGTCTGAATCCAGTTTTGTTGACTTTTTTGTCTCTGTGTTAATCCTTTTCTCCATCTCCTCGCCCGGGAAGGGCTTAGCCAGGTTATTGTCCACGGCTTCTTTGCATTTATATAGGATCGTGTCGGATTGTCCGCCAAACACTCCTGACAACAGTGCTTTTATAAGCCACGTTTTTATTTTGCTGATTTCCCCGTCATCTATGCAGTTTGTTTCTATCCCGAATCCCTTAAGCTTGTTCTTAAACACCCAGTAAATTATCGGTATGATGGCATTGTTGCTGTAAATAGTCTTATGGCTGGTCAGGAATAGCTTGTCTTTCAGCACGTCAGTTGAAAGCTCTACGGCTTGCTCGATGCTCTTCCAGTCTGTTTGGATTTTGTTTATTAGGTCGGATTTAAAGTTTTTGGTTTTATATCTGACCCCTTCAGTATTTGTTGCATAGAGTAGCAGGGCTGTTTTTAAAATAAAGTCATTTGTGAATCTGTATCTGTCATTTTCGTTTATGTTGTTTAACAGGCCATCAAATTTGTCCCTTGCCTCGTTCCATTTGGATTTTATGGTTGAGAATAGCAGGTCAGAATAGGATAATGGCGTTCCGCCGGAATTCGTTCTAACGAAAATGTCTAAGACCTTGTCGTAGTTTTTTTCCAATTCCGGGTAGTAATAGATTATTTTCTCCGTTTTCAGGTATTGGCATAACTTGGCAATGCTATTTCTCTGGTCATCAGTTAATTCAATATTATACTTGGCTTTTATATTCTTATTTATGTTAGTCACTTCGCTAAATATTTTTGCGATGCTCAAATCATATATCCCCTTGACGCCATACCATAATTTATCTATGTCTCCATCTTTTTCAAAAAAATGCATTCCTCTGTTTCTGTTATAAAACTTAAACTCGTATAGTATCCCATCTTCCTCTTCCTCATTGCCACTTAGAATGTTGAAATACAATTCGTATGGGCTGTTTCTGATGATGTAATTTCCCTTCAAAACAAGGTAAAAGGTGGTCAGCCTTTGTTGCCCATCTAAGACAAGCAAGTACTCCTTTGCGGAATGTATTTCTGTATTTTCCTTGTTCTTATCTTTGCTGGTTTTGACAAACTCAAGCTTCTTTATGTCCGCCTCTTGAATATACTCCCCTCTTTGTTTCCAGAACAAAAAAGTGCTGATAGGGTAATCGCGCATGATTGAGTCAAACAGGGCATATACCTGTTCAGGTTTCCATACGAAGCTGCGCTGGATGTCAGGCAAAAAATAGGTTTTATTTATTTCCTCGGTCACTTCGGAGACAGACTTCCGCTCATAATCCTGCATAACTATCTCCTCCTTTTTTACTTAAGAACAAGAGGATAATGTGCCTGAAGAATTAATAAACCTTTCCCTCAGCTTTCTATCGCCTGCTCGACCTTTCTCTTCGCTTCTTCCAAGAGCTCCTTTGCTTTTTTTCTTGCTTCGTGGGATTTTTGGACAAGTGAAGCAATTCTCTTTTGAGTCTTGTCAGGTAGGATCGGAATTAATATTCTTTTGACGGATTCGTTAGGAACAGCAGTTAGGATAGTCCCTGAGCATTCCTTTTTAAGTTGTGCCTGCAGGACTATACTTTTTGACAAGACGAGAAGCACTTCAGGGAGTATTTTTGTTGGCCTGAATTGGAAAAACCCGGTAGAAGCTAAGCACGCGTCATGCTCGTCATCAACTAAAGCGACCTTCGCTAATGAGCCTTCAACACTCGAAACTATGACATCATTTTTCTTTAAAAGTCTTCTTGCTCTGCTAGGTGCTTCTTCGCCTCTTATTTTGCTTTTTCTTCGTATCAGTCCGATAGCTGCGTCAATATCCGCTAATTCAACATAAGAAAATATCTTATCGGGATACCTTGCAGGGTCAAAATCCTTTTTTACACCCTCAACAAACTTTAACAATTTTACACATCCGTTTTGATAATCCTTTATCTTGTTAATCAGCTTGTCGAACGCTGGCTGAAAATACTCAGCGTCCACACGATGAAAGTTAAAAGCTTTAGAAAGGTCACAGGAGTAAGAAAGTTTGAAGTTTAATTTGAATTCATCTAATCCCGTTTCCTCTAGAAGCAACTTCTCTGCTTGCCTATAGACAGATTTTGAACACTCCATTTGTTCATGGGCCATAAAGAAGGTTTTGGAAATATTTTTTTGAACATTTAAAGGAATTATTGGGATAAGGATTCTTCTGACATCTGGAAGTGCAAGGTGCATTTGTATATTGCCTTGGAACCATTGCTGCATTTCTGCTATCCCGTACTTTGTATTAAGAAAGGCTACTATATACGGTGCGATCATCTTATCTTTCCAATATTTATTTAAGGAAATCCCGATTATATCTTGGCTAATGTTGCATTTATCATAGAATATTAGCGATGCTGCTGGATATGCCGTTTTGGAAAGTACCAGATCCAATTTGTTAAGTTCTGTGTTGATTTCTTTTCGGTGAATTTCGGGCGGGATGAAAGCCATATCATCATCATTTATAAGGCCATTTCTCAAATTAGAAATTCTTACAAACGGAATACCGGACGAGGTATATTTTTCGGCTTTAATATCAAATATCCCTTTTCTACATGTTTCGACAATTCCACCCATTTTCACATAAGGTTTCTTTAAAATCTTTTGCCTAATCTTTAGGTAGATAGGTCTATAAAACTCCGCATCCAACCGTGTTGACCCCTCAAGTTTTGATAAATTTACAATACTCTCAACAGCCATTTTCAACTTCTCCAGAATTTTAAGGATTGTTTTTTAGCAAATTCGACAAAGGCGTCTGCTATCTCTTCTAAGTCATTATCGAATGCGGGATGCCCATGTTCATCAATTAAGATTTCTCCGTTTGCACCTTTCTTATACCTGTATTCCCCACTTTCATCTTTTACAGGCTTTTCGTTTACCGCGAAGAATATTGAGTAGTCCATTTCCTTAATGACTTTGGTATCTAGCCAAAACTTTTTGAAATGGCTCGTTATCCTTTCTTCATTTAGGATTAGGCTGATTTGTCCTGCTAAGGTTCTTTCTGAAATCTCGCGTTGGAGTTTTTTAAGCTTTGAGTTTAAAGCTCTGACTTCTTTTGATAAATCCTTTTTCTTATTGTTATCGATGGCTTTCTTGGCTTCTTCTTCTCTTTCGCTCATAACACTTTGTAGCTCTTCTAGTTCATCGACCAAAGCTTTTAACGACTTCTTCCCCTTCTTTTCTTCACCTTCTCCTTCAGTTTCTTCAGATTCGACTTCTTTTGATCGCCCTTCTTCAATTTCTTCTATTGTTTGGAAATAGATTTCGAGAAAGATTTTCAATTCTTCTGAGAGTTCCTCCTCACTTACGGTCTTATCCCATGTCAGGTCTTTATATTTGTTTTTTAATTTGTTGAAGAAGTCTTGCCATTTCCCTTCATACTTGGTTTTAATATTTAGAACTTCTTCTTTTTCTTTCGCTGTGTATTTCTGTAAGAACAGGACGCTTGTCTTTGTTCCAGTATGCGGCTTGAAAGTGTTTCCATGCAAGCCAACGACAGCTAATATTCTTGCCTCCTCGATAACGAAGCTCCGGATGTATTGAGCGTTTGTATTATTTAGCAGTCCTTGTGGTAGGAC
>JAUYDG010000123.1 GCA_030691925.1 Nanobdellota archaeon | reverse complement strand
TACGTGCCACTTAGGGAACGAGCAACATTAAAGAAAGTACTAACGTAAACCATAATAGCATTTTGTATCCGGAAATTCTTCCGTTTTTCGGCTGGGGCAATATCATTCTTAGTCTTGTTTTGGGATAGGCAGGCCGTGTTTTTTATGCTTAGCGCCCATAAACGTTATTTATCACTTCTTTTGGGTAGTTACTAATCGAAGGGTTTATATATTCAAAAACCCACTTTTTAGGGTATGAAAGTCCATGCATACGTGATGCGTGAGAATGGTTTGAGCCAGTTGGAAAAACAGGCAGTACTAGACGGTACGAAAGAAAACAATTGTTATCAGCAGTATCAAGAGCTTGGCGGTATTATCAATGAGAAAGATTACCAGAGCGCTCTTGCGAGGGCTAAGGATACGGCCACGCTGAATATAACACTGATAAAACAATTGGAGTTCATTGCACGAGTTGCTGGGATTGAGTTACGCAACGCAAAAGATTCTATCGACCAAAGGACTATTCTATATGGAATATTACGCACTGATACTGGGCCAGAAGGGGTCAAATACCACCACAGCCAAATGTCTGACCAGCGTTTATTTGCGGAAGCGTTACGAATGCTAGGAGACACTGATTCGCTCAATAAACTGATTGATACGCATCCCAATATCTCTTTTGACTGAAAACCTGGTGGCGGGGAAAATCATGAGGAAATGAAAGGTTTATAAACCCATTCTCCACCTTATTTTTCAGAAAACATAACAAGAGACCCGTAACACGATTTCTTTTATGTTTAATTCGGAGGAATAAAAACAATGGAAGACTTCAGACGAGGCGGTTTCAGAGGAGACTTTGGACCGCGAGAAATGCACAAGGCAACTTGTTCTGAGTGTGGGCAGGAATGCGAAGTTCCTTTCAAGCCTACAGAAGGCAAGCCAGTCTACTGCAAAGAATGCTATAGAAAGAAAAAACGATTCTAATTCTAGAAGCATCTTTTTAGAAAAAGAGATTTTTTCTTTTTTTTTTAAGAACTAATAATGATGTCCGTATCTCTCTTCTCTTTTGTATCCCAGCGTTGGGCTGGTATGTCTTGGGCATGTCTATCTTGCTTGCCTGCGAAAGAATCGCTTGTGCCTGCTAGAGGCATGCTCCTTTTCTTTTACATTAACACGTACGTGCCCCTGCGGGAACATCAACCGTTACGTTAAGTAATTACGTGAACCTCAAAAAAAGCCGTTTTGCATTACCCATGCTTTTTCTTTCCGTTTTTTACGCTTAAGCAGTTAACAGTTCCAGAAATTCTTAACAAAATCTTCTTCTTTACCCTTTATTTTTAAATATTAATTTTAAAGGGTAACTAGGTTAGAAAGCTGTTCCAGTACCCATGTACCATCTCTTCAGCTAGGTACTCTGTTAAGTCTTTGAAGTATTCTGGCCTGGTCTCGTTTAGGTCTAGCTTGTTGCCTTGTGCTAAGGCGTTGAGGTAGTCTGCCCTTCTGGACTTTCGGACGATTATTGGAGGGTAGCCCTTTCTTAGCAGCATATAATTTACGAGCATCCTACCCGTCCTTCCATTTCCGTCTGCAAACGGATGAATCCTTTCAAATTTTTGATGGAACAGGCCTGCCAATGCCAAAGGATGGAGTTTTTCCTCGTTTTTGTCTAGCCATTTGAATAATATGTCCATGTCTGTTTTGATGTAAACGGCTGGGCTGGGTTCGAATCTTGACCCTAAAACCCTGACATCATGGGCCCTGTAGCCTTTTCTGGCATCAATGTTTTCTAACAGCTGGTCGTGCATTCTTATTACGGATTCATGGCTTATTTTTTCCTTTAAATCCAGTATTTGGAAGAACACTTTTTCAGTATTTTTAAGGTCATGGATTTCTCTTAAAGTCCTGTTTTTTGGTGTCAGGTTTTCTTTTAACAGCCTGCTGGCTTCGTTCAGTGTTATCGTGTTTCCTTCTATGGACGTCGTATTGAAGGCGAAATCTATTAAAAAGTTTTTATACGTTTCTTCTCTTGTTTTTTCATTTAGCTTTTGAAAGTGTTCGTTAAAATGCAGCTTTGCAGCTTCTACTTCTTCTAATAATCCTTGGCTTATGTAAGGGTTGCTTTTTAGTTTTAAGGCTTCGGCTTTTTTTAAGTAATGTTCGGATTGTATGAACTTTTTTATGTTGCGGTAGGCTTTTCTTATGGCATCTTTGTAGCCTGATAGTTTGTTCAGTTTTTGTTCTACTTCTGAGGCTTCTGAGCCCAGGTAGGCTATATCTTTGACTACGGTTTTGCCTTTGACTATTTTTGAGATTCTGAGGTAGTAGTATGGCTTTCCGTTTATTGTTTTTTTGTATATGTATACCATATGCTTTTATGTAGCTGTGCCGGTATTTAAATTTTACCCTTTATTTATAAAAAGATTTATTAAAGGGTAAGACTTTCTTTCATCTGGATTAAGCCTTTAATCTGATGTTCTTTATAACATTTGCCTGAAAAAAACGGAAGAATTTCCGGATGAATATTTGAATATCATTTCTTCAGTTAAATATTCTATTCCTTTACGACAACACATACGTGCTCCTGTGGGAACATCCACCCTTACGATTAGAACTAACGTGAACCTCCAAAAAAAGCTGTTTCGCATTACCGTGGATTTTCTTAAGCAAAAGGTTTATATACGCTGGTAAAAAAAGTGGTAATCGGGGGAGATGTAAAAAATGGATTTGGGAAAAATGGATTTGGGGATAAAGTATAAGCTCGCTTTTTGGACAAACATAGCAGGCGGCTTTATCGCAGGCACTGGAGTCTCAGAGATGATGAGCGACGGGGATTATGGCGTCGAAAAGATTATCGGGGGCCTGACCATAGGCGCTGCGTCGATATACTACAGGCACAGGTGCATGGCCAAGGCGTACAAGGATCTTAGCGATTTGGAAAAGAGGCTGGGAGATAAGCCTTGATTATTATGGAAACCGCTCTTAAGGACAAGAAGCCTGGGAATCTGCCGGACGTGAAAAAAGTTCTCGACTATTACGGGCTAGAAGACCTTATCCTGAAGTACGAGGCTTTTGAAGGCGTCTCAGTGAAATCCTACCCCCTAATCAGCGGAAAGCGCATATACCATCTCAGCTATGGCGAAGGTGGCAACAGGCTTGTGTCTGTCTGCGGGCTTCATGGCAATGAGCGCAGCTCAGCCCAGTTCTGGTACAAAAGCCTTAACGAGCTTATAGAAAAAGGCATGCCGAAGGATACAAGGTACTCAGTCGTAGCGCCTGCTAACCCTGACGGGTTAAAGTATAATAACAGGCATAACAGCCATGGCATGGACCTTAACAGGGACTGGTACGAGCTCTCACAGGCGGAGACTAAGGCGATAAAGTCTGTGATAGATGAGCAGGACTGTCGGACGATAGTCTTTGACCATCATGAGTGCATGGATGATCCGCTTTATTTCCTGGAAGATCCTGGTTCTGTTAGGATGAGCAGGATAAGGGATTCTTTCTTTAAAGAGCTGTACAAGGAGCTGGAGAAGCATAGCCTGCCGATTGGCGATTTCTTTTACCCTTACACGAACAGGCATACTGGTGAGGCAGCACGGTCAGGGCAGCTTATAAACTACACGGCTCCGAAAAAGATGTTCTCGCTTATAGTGGAAAACATGGGCCAGTGCATGGGCGAGGAGCTGTTAGACAAGAGGATGCAGGCTCATGCGAGCGTCGACCTTGCAGGATTAAGGACGCTGTCAAGGCTGAAAACGAGGAAGCGAAGCCTCTAAGCCAGGATATTCTTCGTGTTTTAGTTTTTGGCAAGAGTCCGGAAATCTTTCCGTTTTTTCGTGCGAGAGCTTATTAAGACCGGAATTTAAATGTTCTTGTATGGAAACTAAGAAACATTTCACAAAGGGATGGGAAGTTAGTATAACAGAGTTCCAAAGTAAAGAAGGGAAGAAGTTTAAGGTCACCAGAAGGCTGCCCAGCATGTCAGTAGCGGAGACTAAGGTTTTCAAGACAAAAGAAGAGGCTAAGAGACAGTTCGAAGAATGGCTAGGATAGTTCTTTCATCTTATGCATTAAAACTTTTATAAGCTCTGGCTGGTTATAGGAATAAATGTCAGGTATGCTGAGGGAGATTATGCGCTTTTTTATGTAAACTTCTGGAAACCTTTTTGCTATCTCGCTTCTTTGCTCATCTTCCATGACAACGACTGTATCAGCCCATTCCAGCTGTTTTTTTGTTACAGGCTTTTCGTTGTACAGGCCTGCTGACCTGGTTTCGAACTTGTCTTTGAACAGCTCTTCAGCAGTCTTGCTCCTGTGCCGGTTCTGGTTGCATATGAACAATAATCTCATGCTTATTAGGAGTTGCCTGCTTAATTTAAATCTTACTCATACGGGCTGAAGCAAATCCGGAACTTCTTAGGATAACAACTACGAGCCCTGAGGGAACGTTCAACCTTACATTAAGTACTAACGTAAACCATAATAACATTTTATATCCGGAAAATCTTCCGTTTTTTCGTGCGAGAGCTTATTAACAGGTTCTTGTTAAGCAAAAGGATGGAGTTCAAAAACGAAAGCCTTTTATATGGTATAAGTCCATACTATGGTATAAGTATATACTATGGTGGTCTTATGAGGCAAGAAGTGATACATTACCCGAGATTAGACACTGTGCTTAGTGTAGAAAGTGTCATCAAGAAAGCAAAACAACCGATATCAAAGAATGAACTAGACAGAAGGCTAGAAAAAAAGATAATGAGAGCCACCTTAAACCTTATTCTGGAATACTTGGAAGAAAGCGGCAAGATAGCAGTGCTAAAAGAAGGTATCATTTGGATATATAAGGAAGACATAAGCAACAAGCTAAAAGCCAAGCTAAAAAAATCAATGACAGCTACGTAAGATGGAAAAACCTACAATAGTAAAATTCGATAGGGAAGCATATAAAGAATACCAAGAATTGCAAAAATTTGTATTAGAAGGCAAAAGAGCAAAAAAGAAACCGACTTATGAGCAATTATTATATTCTATTAACAATGCCTTAAAGAATATCAAGGCAGATTATAAGTATGGTGATTTAATTCCGAGAAAATATATTTCAAAATCAGTCATCCAAAGATACGGGACAGACAAGATATTCCGGGTAGAGCTTGTAGGGTACTGGAGACTTCTATACACTGTGATAGGGAATGAAGCAGAAATCATAGCATTTATTCTTGAATACATGAATCATGATAGATACAATAAACTTTTTGGCTATAAGAAAAGATGAAAACAAAAAAAGATTTCGGAACTTCTTAGGATAACAGTTACGGGCCACTTAGGGAACGGATAACGTTACAATAAGAACTGACGTGAACCTCAACGACTGAAGCATAATATTTAAATCTTAGGACTTCTCTAGATATAAGCATGGAACAGCCGGTATTGTGCCCTAAGTGCAAGACCCCTTTGCGCAGGGAAGAGGCTATAGAGCCCGTAAATAAGAATGAGAGAAGAATATTATTGGCTAAGATGCTTGACTTCAAATATTACAGGGTTATAACCCAGTACTGCCCTACCTGCAACATGGAGCAGAGGAAGAAGGTGCCTGTATCTTCTTTTGAGTATGCGAAGTTAAAGGGTTTGAAATAGTCAAGGGAATCCTTCCGTTTTTTCTAAGAAAAATTTTGAGGATTAAGCCTTAGGGTTGAAGCCTGCCTCTCTTACGATGTCAGGATATGCCTCATCCAGCCATCTTATGATATCTTCATTCTGGTATTCTGATCCTAGTATCTTTTCCACGGCTGTTTTCTTGTTTTCCTGGCTTATGCTGGAGAAGTATTCCTTGAACAGCTCTGGCTTCAGTTTCCTGTACAGGTATAGGGTGCTGTCGGTTTCCTGCAGCACGCTCTTGATGATAGTTCCTATTGTTTCCACGTGGTCTTTGGTGAGGCCTGTCTTTTTGTCTGTCTCATACCCTTCGTTTGACAGCAGGCATATCGCGCCTAGAGCATCTCCTCCCATCTCTGTTATGGCTATCAGGTTTTCGATTTCTGTACGCCTGTTTGACGGGCATGATGCTTCCTTATAGCCCATGGTTCTTTTCAGGATTTTGAAGGTCTCATAGGCTTTCTTGTACATGTCGTCTTTCAGGAGTTTTTTGAAGAATGCTATGTCTTTTTCGGTTACGTATCTTATTGTGGTCCAGCCCTCTTTATATTCGTTCAGCGTGTAGCCCGCGTCTGCTATGCTGTCCAGCATTGCGCATACGTTTCCTTCTGTCCTGGAAAGGTCCATTACTCTTTTGAACTGTACTGGTGAGCCTCCTGTTCTTCCTTCATCTGAATACATCCTTCCGTAGCCGAAGCGCTCTTCCAGCTTCTTGAATACTGCCAATGTCTTTCCTGCCTCGTCTGCGCTTACCTCTTTGATGTATTCTTCATAGTTTACTAATTTTCTTTTTTTCAGGTCTTCCTTGAGGCTGTTCCAGTCTTCCAGCTTCTTTGACAGGGCATTCTTGAGGTTTTTTACGATGCTTTCCAGCTTCTGGTCCGGTTCCATTTTGTTTAATATATTCGCAACTTATGAGTAGTATATAAACCTTCCTACCGCAGCTGCCTTCCAGCATCAGTCCCGATGATAAAAAAAACCGTTCAGCCAGTTTTTTGAACAAAAAGATTATAAACAAAAACGTATAAGATAATACCATGGCTTTCGACTCTGATTACTGGAATGCTTTGGACAAGCAGTCAGCCTCAAACCTTGAGATTAGCCCGAAGGATATAGGTATCAGTATGGGCGCAGGTGACGTCCTGGAGGGCATAAAATCAGCCATCAACATGGGCGCCAGCACTGTAGAATTAGGGTTTACTGGCACTGGCAAGGGGAGCATAGGCCAGGGCTCTACCACTCCTGAGATGTTCGGCAAGGACAAGAGGGAGGCTATTAGGCAATTAGCCAAGGTTAACGAGATTAATGTCACTACTCACGCTACTATTGGCGTAGGTAACCTTTCTGGGCTTTCCCAGCGTGGATTTGAGAGGCAGGCGCAGCAGAACACTTTGCATGAGATACAAAGGACTGTTGATTTCGCTGCTGACACGACCAAAGGCGGCCCTGTTACTGTCCATACTGGCGAGTTTCCAAGAATAGTTGCTGAGAAGTTCAAGGGGTTTGAGCTTTACCCTGAAGAGGCAAAAAGGGCGCCTGTTTACCTGGTGGATGAGATCACTGGTAACATCATACAGGCCATAACCAGGGACGTAAAGCTTCCTTTTGTAGAGAAGGATGAAAAAGGCAACCCAAAGTTGAATGAGAAAGGTGAGGTTGATTTTAAGCTTCTTAACTTTGATGAGTTCAGGAAGTGGAAAAAAGAGACTGAAAAGAAAGAATACCCTAATGATGAGATAGCGGCCCAGGAGTTTTACAAGGCCCAGCTCGAGCAGAGGAAGGAGCAGCTTGACTTCGAAAAAAGGAGATGGGGCCATGAGATGAAGAGGATTAACGAAGAGCTTAGTTACCTGGGCAAGGTCAAGGGCTCTATTGACGAACTGTACAAGAAAGACCCTGACGCTGCAAAATACAACGCCATGAAATATGTGGAGCAGCTTAGGGGAGCGCCGCATCCAGGCTCTGATGAGTACAAGGATTTTTTGAACGACCCGATAAAATTCTTGAACAAGAGTATCGACGATTATGATTACCAAAAAAAGTATTATCAGGATGCCGTGGTTTCTTACGGCAAGCAGGAAGCTTCTTTGAATGAGGAGCTGAAAAGGATAAAGCCGATATCAGAGATTGGTAAGCAGAGGACTTCTGAGACCATAGCCAATGCTGCCATGTACGCGTGGGACAAGGAAAAGGCCCAGCATCTGGAGAAGCCTTTGTTCATATCCCCTGAAAACATCTTTCCTGAGACTGGTTACGGCTCTCACCCTGAGGAGCTTAGGGAGATGATTATCAATGCTAGGAAGAAGATGGCTGATAATTTGGTTAGGGAGAGGGGATTTTCAGGCAGCGATGCTAATAAGATAGCCGGTGACCATATCAAGGCTACTTTTGACGTCGGGCATGCTTATACTTGGAAGAAGTTTTTCCAGGTTGAAAGGGGGGAGGGGCCTGAGGATACTGAGAAGAGGTTTAACAAGTGGCTGCTTAAGGAAGTGGACAAGCTTACCGAGGAAGGGATTATAGGTCATGTCCACTTGTCTGACAACTTCGGTTATTATGATGAGCACTTGACGCCTGGCATGGGCTCGGCGCCTTTGAAGGATTTTGTTGAGCACTTAAAGAAGGCTGGGCATATGGAGCCTATGATAGCAGAGGGCGGTGCTCAGTCTAAGGAGGAGTATTATCAGACCATGACCGGAGGCTGGAAGCATCTGGCTTCTTCGCCGATTTACAGGACAGCCAAGTGGACTGATATTGAGGATTCATATTTTGGCAGGACGGCTTCGCCGACTTACATAGTCGGGCAGTACGCGCCTTCGCAGGAATACACAGGCATTGAGAAGGGCGCTCCGTTCTGGACAGGATTAGGTTTAGAATGAAGAGGGTGGTAAGATGCAGTTTAAAATAGAAAAAAGGGCAAGGCAGACGGATTTGCATTTTTCAGAGAAGGATTTTGGCGTAGCAAGGGAGTTCGCCAAGAGGGTTTACCAGGAATTTGGGGCTTTCATAAAAGCCTTGATTCTTTTCGGTTCTACAGCTAAGGGTGCTACGGCTAAGGAAGGGGACATAGACATCCTTATCATCATCGATGATGTGAGTGTCAACCTGTCTAATGATCTTACGCAGACTTACAGGATAATCGTGGAGAAGATACTTGCTGGCATGCCTGATTCTGACAGGCTCCACATCCAGTCCATGAAGTTTACCAGCTGGTGGGAGTATGTACGTGCTGGTGATCCTGTTGCTATCAACGTCTTGAGGTATGGAATTTCTTTGGTTGATACCGGCATTTTTGACCCTTTGCAGGCGCTTCTGGATAACGGTAGGATAAGGCCTACTAAGGAGGCTATCCATACTTATTTTGTGATGGCCCCTGCTTCTGTCTACAAGGCTAAGGACCATTTGTTGAGCGCTATGGTTGACCTGTACTGGGCTACTATCGATGCTGCTCATGCGGCTTTGATGTCTTTGGGCGAGATACCTCCTAGTCCTGAGCACGTGGCTGACCTGCTGGACGTGAAGATGGTCAAGAAGGGCTTGCTGAAGAAGAAGTATGCTGACATCATGAGGAACAACTACATAACCTTTAAGAAGATAATCCACAGGGACATCAAGGAAGTTGAAGGCAGCATGTATGACAAGTACAAGCATGACACTGAGTTGTTTGTGAACGAGATTAAGAAGTTCCTGGACAAGAAGCTCCTTCAGTAATTGTAGGGCTCTTCCAGGTCTGTTTTTATTTTTTTAAGTTCTTTTCCAGGTGTTAGGAAGTATTCCATTAAGAGCACTATGTTGCCTGTGTCCATGGTCTCTTCCAGGTATGATGGGAGTATGAGCCTTTTTTTGATCCTGTACAGGGATATCTTGTCCATGTTTTTTGTCTCGTCGTCTATTCGTATCTCTCCGAAGTAGCCTTCGTTCAGGCTTCCTCCGTTGAATATTATTACCGGTCCGTTGCCTGTGCCTATCTTTTCTGCTCCTACTGATTCGTGTATGTGGCCTGAGCATATGAGCCTCGTGTGTCCTTGCTTCGCATATTCTTTCAAGCCTACGCTTCCCCCGTTTTTTAGGAATTTCGTTAGCTCTGGGTTGTTGGACTGCTGTATGTAAGCCATGAGCGCCGGCCCCCCTTGCCTCATCAGTTGTATTATGGTTTTGTCGTTTGTTCTTCTTATCATCGGGTGCACTGCAAGGTCTCTTATGTTTCTTGGCGGTATGTGCGTGAATGCTATGTCTGGCTTTTCTTTTATTAGGAAGTTGAATATTTCTGATACTACCTGCCCTTGGCTGTTCGGGTATTCGTTGAATGGTATCGTGAGCTCTGGCGGTGTGCCGAACGGCGTTATGTCACCGTATTGTATGTCGTTGGCGCCTCCGAAGCCCGCTATTCTTATCCCGTTTTTTTCTATTGTTTTCTTGTGTATGTCTTTTTCTTTCAGGCAACTTAGCTGCAGGTCTTTGTCATGGTTCCCGGGGATTACCGTGTATTCCAGCCCTGTTTCTCCCATCATAGATTTCAATAGCTCGTATCTCATGTCCAGGTTTCCCTCGTAGAAGTCCAGGCTTCTTAAGTAGGATTCTGCCAGCTCTTCAAGATCTTTGTTCGGCGGGTTTTCGTACAGCTTTTCTGCTACGATTGGTATTGCCCTTCTGGCTTCGTAAGGCGTTAATCTTTTCAGCCCGGGCTCATGCTGCAGCATGTACTGCCATATCATTTGGGCCATGCCCGTATGGTTCTCGAAGCGTTTTGGCTCTTTGAAGGCTATATCTGCTATGTCACCTGATACTTGGATTATGTCCGGCTTTGATGTTTTGGCGTAATCGCTTAGGATTTTTAAGTAGTCGAACCTATCATGCACGTCGGATATGTAGAGTATCTTCATTTTTTGAAGTCCTTAGAGCCTAGCAGTATGTTGTGCTGGATCTGGTCTTCTAGAGGCAGGTCTTCTGTAAGCTTTTCTTCTTTGCCTATGAAGTACTTAATATCTTGTTTTATTTGTGAGTATAGTTGTGAGAGTTGGTAGTTTTGAGTTTCTGGATCTGTTATTTTCATTATACTTTCATGCATCATTAAGTAATTATTTTTTCTGAGCTGGTCAAACTCGCTTATCTCTAAAATCTTGTATATATCTTTTAAGGAGTAGTACTGTTCGGTGAGCCTATGCTTGGGATCTTCTAACTTCTTAGCTAAAGGGGAGTCTAGCCTTTTTGGGTTTCTTTTAAGGCTGTTCTCTAAAAAATATTTTTTTAATAATGGATGAGAATTGATTAATCTTTGTCGAGAACTAGTATCGAGATTCAATAGTTTAAGTATGTTGTTCATGTCCATTTTTTAAAAAAAATAAAAAATAAAAGTGTTTAGTTTTATCTTCGTCTTCTTTTCTGTCCACCAGCACCTTCAGGGTGTATAGTGTCGTTGATTAACTTGGTTCCTAGTGTTATGTACATGCTTATCTGTTCTTCAAGCCCCATGTCTTTAAATTGAGCGCCGTATTTTTCTCTGCCTGTAAAATAACCCATATCTTGTTTTATTTGACCGAATGTTTGAGACAGTTGTGCGTATTCTTCTTCTGGGTCTATTTCTTTATGGGCTCTTTCCATAGTCATTAGATATGTATTTTTTCTTAGGTCGTCCAAAAAAGGTACGCTCCCTAGAGACTTAACAGGGTCTTTTTTTGCTCCTAAATAGCTCTCTACTGAGATGTCTAAAAGCGTCTTTTTTGGTGCTTCTTCTTTCTTCGGTGCTTCTGGTTTTTTTTCTTCTGCCATTTTTATTTTCCTCCAATCCCGTTTTGTAGAGTGGGATAACCCTCCTTTTAATTAGTTTTTGTTGTTACTATAGTGTAGTAACATATATATAAATGTTTCGTTTTTTGACACCTCCAAAGAGGACTTATACGGGTCAATAAACGGGGATTTTAAAAGCTTCCGCTTTCTAATGCCCTTCACTGATTGAAACGCATGTTGGGCATCTCTTTATCCCTTCAGGTACAGGCGCTCTGCATATTTCGCAAATACCTATACCCCCCATGTTAGCGTTATAAGGCTTGAAAAAACCTTTAAGAGACGTCGAATCGTCGCTGTATCTCTGTGGCATCTTCCCATATCTTTCTGACATCTTGCCCAGATACTGTCCCAATATTGGTAGGTACTGTTGCAGTCCCTGCGCCATCTCCTTAGGGTTGCCTGCATAACCTATGCCAACCACCATATAGACCATGCCCGATCCTTTGCCTTGTGGACTGTATCCTTTTATACCTCCAAGGCCTTTTCCTAACCCATACGTGCCTGAGCTAGGCGAACCGCTTTTTCCACTATACCCTTTTGCCATTTTTAAACCCCCTAAACAGCCTTTTAAAAAGGCTATTTCGTGACCATTTCTGCTTCTATTTTTCTAAAGTTATGCCTCTTTTCCAGCGCCTTTTTTGTGGCTTCTACCTCTTCTAAGAATTTTTTCCCAAGCTCAGGGTTCTGCTTTATCAGATGCGCAAGGTATAACAGTTTTTTTAAAACCTCGTCATAGCTTTCCTTATCATATTCTTTAAATTCGTTCAAGCTTATTTTTGTCTTGCTATACACTTTTATTGTAGTAATTGATACCATTTTGTATACCTAGGTATACCTGAGTATGCTTAAGTATATAAACCTTCCCTTTTTTTAGCAAGAACTTAGCCAGAAAGTTTAATATAATACAAAAGCACAGGATAATGGTATGAAACGCAAGCTTATACAGATGGCGGGGAAGACATTGGTAGTTTCTTTGCCAGCTGCTTGGGTTAAAAAATATAACCTAAAGAAAGGGCATGAAATTGATGTGTTAGAAAAAGGAAAAAACCTTATAATAAGTACTGAAGGTGAAGATTTAGAAACAAATACACAGGTTGACATAACAGATTTACCAAAAGCTATTGTAAACCGAATGTTAATTGGATCTTATAAGCTAGGTTTTGATGAAATAAAGGTAATACATCATAATACAAACGTTCAAGATTTAAATACGAATAAGATAATACCTGTTAATAAATTAATAACCGATATAATTAACAATTTTATTGGTATAGAAATTGTTGAAGAAGGAAAAGATTATACTTTACTAAAGCAAGTTTCAAAAATCTCAGAAGCAGAATTTGATAATGTCCTAAGAAGAATATTTTTTATATTAAATTCGATGTCAAAAGAAACATTAGAAATTATAAAAAATAAAAATGAATCACTACAAGAAGCTATAAATCAAAAGCATGATACTACAGAAAAGCTTACAAACTATTGTTTAAGGTTATTAAATAAAAAAGGTTATCAAGACTACAAAAAAACATCTTTACTTTATTATTTAATATCAGAATTGGAAGAAATAGCAGATACGTATAATTTCATAGCAAGAGAATCTTTAGAAAAAAATTTAAAAATCTCAAAAGACACGATAAGCCTATTTCAGCACGTAAATAATTCGTGGGATAATTTTTACAATATATTCTATAAATATGATAAAGAAAAAGTGATGAATATCCTAAAAGATAGAAAAATTTTATGGATAGAAATAGATAAACTATATAAAAAAGCATCAGCATCTGATTTGATATTATTAGGAAGGATATCAGTAATTGTGATAAAGATTCTTAATTTAACAGAGGTTAAGATTTCTATGGATCTTTAACTATATTTAGAAAAATTTTTTTAATTCTTCTTTTAGGCCATACAAGGGTTCTTTATTTTTAGAATAAGCACACATTTTGGTGATAATCTCATCTGCCCTATGTAAATATTTTTTTTGTCTTTCATCATTAAATGTGCTTACACCTAATAAATTAACATACAAAGCATGATAATCATAAGTTTCATCTTTATCTGCTATTTTGATTTTAGATTTATTAAGAAAATAATAGTATAATCCCTTTTTTTGCTCTGAATCCAAATGTAAACCTTCTTGTTCTAGCAAATAGGCTATATCCAACACATTTGAAGCCCGCGCAGCATTCCCATAATCTAAAACACAAAATTCACCACCCATTTGGAGTATGTTGTCTAAATGAAGGTCAGCATGGCATAAACTCCTGGGTTGTTGTTTTAAGTAATCTAAGATAAATGAACATTTTTTGTAAAATTCTTCTGCATTTGTTAAAAATGTTTTATTTAATTTTTTTCTTAATTTTAGTCCATAATCATAATCAAGAACTATATTATCAAGATAGGTAGTACGTGTAATATTGGTCAAGTTATTAATCACTTTTTTTAAGCAACCAATTTCAAAATTAGTTATAATGTCTTTCTTATTAGCCCATTTAATTTGAGAAAAGAGTTTAGTATTTGTTTTTAAGTTATATAGATAATTTATTATAGCACTTAAATTTCTAGATTCATCTGCTTTTCCTATTTTTGTTTGTGATTCTCTAAAAACCACATAGTCATAACCCTCTTTAGTCTTAAGATAGTACAGTGGCTTAGAAGTTAATTCTCTCCTTTGTAGATTTTCATAAACAATTTTTGTGATGATGAACTCCTTAAATAAATCCCTTTCACTCCTTTTTACAAGAATAGGATCGAATATGTAAGGATGGCCTAAAATTTTTAATAGCCCTTTTTTAGATTTTTTGAACCTTTTATTTTTAGTTTTTGTGAAATAAACTTCTGAAAATTTAATCCAATTTTCTAGGGCCTTTTTTTCCTCTCCGATACCTTCATAATGTCTTGCTAATTGATAGTACCCTTCTAGATTATTTTTATCTGTTTTTAAAGCCTTTTTGAGATAATATACTTTTTTTCTATTAAAAGTGCTTGATCTTACATAAAGTTTTGAAATTATACTGTTAAACTTTGAGTATTTTTTTCTTTCTAAAATTTTGATAAATTTTAAACAATAAGCATGTATTGCAAAAAGATTGGCACCTGAAAACCGTTCCTTCAAATCTGTATATTTTTGAGTATAAATACCAAATTCGAGGTCATTTAAACCTTTATAGATTTTCTCACAATGTTGATGAGTTAATTGCTTGTTAATATCAAATCTTTTTTTAAGATATTTTTTCATTTCATGATAATTTTGTAACCATTCTCCATATCTTGATTCAGTTTTAGAAATTGAGCCGGTTAGACATTCTATTAATTCAGGTCTGTAAGTTATATTTTCATTTTTATTAAGCACATCCAATGCTTTCTCAAAATATTTTTTTGCATTCAAATAATTTGGAGAGAGAGGGTTATTGAGTTCTTTGTTTCCTTTATTTTGTA
>JAUYDG010000136.1 GCA_030691925.1 Nanobdellota archaeon | reverse complement strand
GTATACTTTAGCTTTACACCACTGCCCTATTGTTTCTATCTTACCACCGATTCTTATTTCTCCGCCTTTTGAGTGGGCACCTACAAGAGGCCCAACATCTCTTCCTACGATGATAAGTCCTCCGTCCATACAGCTCCCTGTTAATCTTCCTGCGTCGAGATCTACGTTTATTATCCCTCCTGTCATGAATTGTCCTAGGAAATATTTTGTTGTGCTTCCTTTTACTAGTATACTGCCTCCACCCATGAATTCTCCAGTGCACTCTTCATCGTCACCATATATGATTATCTCTCCTGCACCCATATGGCTACCTGTAAAGCCTTTTACACTTCCAAATACGGTTATCCTTCCGCCACAGAGACCCATACCAGTCCAGCCTCCTGCACCGTTTCTTATCTCTATTTCTCCGGATGTCATACAGTATCCTGTACAGTTTCCTGCGTTGCCCTCTACGATTAATTTGCCTCCACGTAAGTATACCCCTGTGCAATCTGCCACATCTCCTTTAATTATCACCTTACCTCTTTCTAACCCTGTTCCAAGCCCTGTAAGCCTAGATTTGGGTTTAAACACTATAACATCTTTTTCTTGAATCAGCTTGTTCAAGAGTACGGATACATAAATTCCTAAGTAAGAATCATTTTCTTCATCAACATTTATTTCTTCAACCAGGTTTTGTAAGTCTTTTTTTGTATAGCACAGCTTTGTGTAGAATAGCTTTTCTTCTTGTGCTATTTCATATCCGATACCATACTTTTGATCTCGAGATTCAATGTTTTTCTGTTTTTCTAAAAAGTTTTCACAGCTTCTTAACAGCTTGTCTAAGTTTTTGGATTTTTTTGACTTGATGTAAAATTTTTTTTCTAATCCTTGTTCTTTGGTTATAAAGATTGTTGGTATTTTCATCTTTGGTAGACTACTTCCCCATCTTTTATAACAGTGTCTACTAAGTTTACTCCGAAATTGTCTACGAGTATTCCGTGCTCTTCGCAGTCATGTACCACAAGGTCTGCTTTTTTTCCTACTGCTATGCTGCCAATTTCATTTGCTCTGTTCAAGGCGTAAGCAGCGTTTATCGTTGCTGCGTTTATTATCTCCCTGTTGTTCATCCTGTACAGCCTTGCTGCTGCTTCCATAATCGCTTTCATCGACTGTGTCCGGCAGCTTCCCGGGTTGTAGTCTGTTGCTATCGCAACCCTCAGCCCTTTTTCTATCATTGTTCTTACTTTTCTTGGCAGGAATCTTTTCTGGTTTTTATTTCCCGGTATAAGCTCTGTGAGGTGGTACGTAACTCCTGGCAGCAACACTGCTGTTACATCCGCTTGTTTCATGGCTTCCATCTCTTTTTCGGTTATGTAATCTAGGTGGTCTGCTGATACTGCTTTCAGCTCTGCGGCTAATTTAGCCCCTTGGTTGTACCCTGTTTGTTCAGCATGTATCTTTAGTTTTAGGCCGTGTTTGCTTGCTTCTTCCAGTATCTCTTTTGACTCTTCGTATGTGAATCCCAGCTTGTCGCAGAATACGTCGCAGTATTCTACCATGCCTTTTACTTCCGGAATCATGCTTTTTACCAGGTTTACGTATCCTTGCCTGTTCTGTTTGTATTCTTCTGGTATGGTGTGAGCTCCTAGGAATGTGGGTATTATTGTTATTGGGTGCAGTTTTTGTAACACTTTTATTGTGTATAGGATTTTTAGCTCGTTTTTTTCGTCAAGCCCGTATCCGCTTTTTATTTCTGCTGTTGTCGTCCCGTGCTGGAGCATTATGTCCAGGTCTTTCAGCCCTTTTTCTACGAGCTCTTCGATGCCTGCTTTTCTCGTCTGCTCTACAGTGTATAGTATCCCTCCTTTTTTGTGTATGCTGCTGTAAGTTTCTCCTGCTGTTTTAAGCTCGTATTCGAAATGCCTTGACCCTGCGTATACTAGGTGTGTGTGGCAGTCTACGAATCCTGGCAGGACTGTCTTGTTAGTAGCGTCGATTACTGTTTGGGCGTGGCTTAATTCTTTGCAGAATGAGTTGCCCATGCATTCTATCCTTCCATTCCTTATTCCTATGTCTCCTTGGAGTATTCCGTCCTCTTTTACAATCTCGTTTGCGTTTTTTATCAGGATGTCAAACATTTTTTTATGCCTGCCTTACTGTTTTTCCCTGCTGGATTATCATGCCTCTTTTGAAGGATGCGCTGATGCCCCATATACTTCCGTTGACTGTTATCTTACCGCCTGTCATCCCCAAGCCTAGGCAGTCTCCAGTGTTTCCTTCGACGATTATCTCTCCTCCGGTCATATCACGGCCGAGGAAGTAACCTGCGTTTCCTTCTATAGTTATTTTCCCTCCGCTCATCGATGCGCCTATGAAATCTCCGGAATAACAGCTGTTATATTTTAAGACAAACTCTCCTGTTTTGAAGAAAACCCCGAAGTAGCCCAAATCCTTATGGGACGTCAGTTTCATCTCGTCCTGCTCAGTTATCACGCTGTTTATAAGTGCTGAGATATGGACTGGGAAATAGATGGAGGAGAGAGGCTGGACAATAGTTTTTGCAAAAATTTTAGAGTATAGCCCCTCGATGTCTGCGAGGCTGTAGCTTATTCGGTTTTGCAACGCTGACACCTCTTGCTCTACTATGGAGTAAAGCTCTTTATAGCCGCTCCATCCGTTTCGCATGGCTTCGTGGGAGGTTGAGGAATAATGCCTTTTCAGCTTATCTATGATGTTTTTGTCTGCATAGCACTTGCGATTGCACTTGCCATCGGTTTTGAGCAGGCTGCCCACTTTTGATTCTAGGCTTTTCTCTGGCAAAAATATTGTTGGCAGTTTCATCTTCGGTTTTGTTTCAGCAGGTCATCCCCGGTATTTTCACTTTTTTCTTCTTGGCTATTTCTATCGCTGTTTCGTATCCGGCGTCTGCATGCCTTGCTATGCCCATTCCCGGGTCGCTTTCTAATACGCTTTTCAGCCTTTTTTCTCTGCTCTTGGTCCCGTCTGCTACCACCACCATGCCTGCGTGCTGTGAGTATCCTATGCCTACTCCCCCGCCATGATGTACGCTTACCCATGATGCTCCGCATGTTGTGTTTAGCATCGCGTTTAGGAAGACCCAGTCAGATATTGCATCGCTGCCGTCTTTCATCCCTTCTGTTTCCCTGTGTGGGCTTGCTACTGAGCCGCAATCTAGGTGGTCCCTGCCTATGACGACTGGCGCTTTGACTTTTCCTGCTCTTACAAGCTTGTTTATCGCTGCTCCGAACTTGGCTCTGTCGCCGTAGCCCAGCCAGCATATCCTTGTGGGCAGCCCTATGATAGGGATTTTTTCTTTTGCCATCTTCACCCATCTTTGCAAGGCTTGGTCTTTTGGGAACATCTTGAGGAGTTCTTCGTCTATTGTGTAGATGTCTTCTGGTTCTCCGCTTAGCGCGGCCCATCTGAACGGCCCTTTGCCTTCGCAGAATAACGGCCTTATGTATGCTGGTACGAATCCTGGGTAGAGGAATTCTCCTTTTTCATTTCTGATGTTCAGGCCTCCTTTTTCTGCCTGCGCTCTTAGGTTGTTTCCGTAGTCTATTGCTATTGCGCCGTGTTTTTGCATTTCGAGAATGGCTTCTGCGTGTTGAACTATTGTGTCTAGTGATAATTTTTTGTATTCTTGCGGGTTTTTTCTTTTGAGCTCTTCTAGTTCTTTAAGGTTTCCTATTGGCACGTAGTCTAGTAGGTCGTGGGCTGATGTTTGGTCTGTGACTATGTCTGGTATGAGCCCTATTTTTAGTAGCATGTGGTGCACTTCTGCGGCGTTGCCTACCAGGCCTATTGATAGAGTTTTTTTTTCTTTTTTTGCTTCTTCAATGAGTTTTACTGCTTCCCCGAAGTGGTAAGTGATCTTGTCGCAGTATTTTTCTTTTACTTTTTGTTCTATCCTTTCCGGCCTTACTTCCACGTCGAGTATTATTGCTTCGTTCATCGTTGCTGCTAGCGGCTGCGCTCCTGACATGGCTCCCATGCCTGCGGTCAGAACGAATTTTCCTTTCAGGGAGTCTGTTTTGAACTCTTTTTTTGCAACTGCTGCAAGTGTTTCGTATGTCCCTTGTATTATTCCTTGCGTGCCGATATAAATCCAGGATCCGGCTGTCATCTGGCCGTACATTGTTAGGCCCTGTCTGTCGTATTCGTCGAACTGTTCTTGCGTGGCCCATTTCGGAACTATGTTTGAGTTGGCTATCAGCACTCTTGGTGAGCTTTTTGATGTCTTTTTTATGTAGACTGGTTTTCCTGACTGTATGCACAGCGTTTCATCTTTTTCTAAATTTACTAGTGCGTTCACTATTTTGTTGAATTCTTTCCAGTTCCTGGCTGCTCTTCCTTGTCCGCCGTAGACTATGAGCTCGTCTGGCTTGTTCGCAATTTTCGGATGTAAGTTATTTAACAGCATTCTTAGTGCTGCCTCTGCGTCCCAGCTTTTGCAGTGCAGCTCTCTTCCGCCGTATTTTTTTGTT
>JAUYDG010000125.1 GCA_030691925.1 Nanobdellota archaeon | reverse complement strand
TCGATTTCAGGATATCAGGCGAAAAAGTCAACTTAAGGAAAGGCATCGTAAAAACCAAAGGGATAATGCACTTGGACCTGTTCAACTTTGTAAAGCACATAATGGGTTACAGCCTTAAAACAGAAAACTACGACCTCGATTCTGTAGCCAAAGAGCTCATCGGGGAAGGGAAGATAGAAACGGACTTCGTAAAAGCCTTCCTGGCATGGGACGCAAGAAGCCCTGAGCTGGAAAAATTCTGCGAATACAACCTCAATGACGCGGAAATAACCTACAAGCTGGCCAGGAAAATAATGCCCAACATAAACGAGCTTACCAAACTAATCGGCCAGCCAGCAGTAGACATAGTAAGGATGAGCTACGGGCAGATGGTAGAATGGTATCTGATAAGAAAAGCGCACCAGTACAGCGAGATATGCCCCAACAGGCCAGGCCCTGACAAGATAGCCGCAAGAAGGGTGGGCACCTACAAAGGCGCTTTCGTCTACGAGCCAAAACCAGGCCTTTACGAAAACCTGGCAATCATGGACTTCAAAGGGCTATACCCCAGCATAATCGCAACCCACAACATATCAGCAATAACACTAACAGAAAAAAACGGCGTAAAAACTCCGCTAATAGAAACATCCGATGGGAAAAAAGTATTCTACCAGTTCAAGAAAAAAGAAGGCTTCATAACCAAAGCCATCAAAGAGCTGATAGAAAAAAGAAGCGAAGTAAGAAAAGAGCTGGCAAAAGACAAGAAGAATCCTGCGCTGACAGCAAGAAGCTACGCGCTAAAAACAGTTGCGAACGCAAGCTACGGCTACATGGGCTTCTTCGCAGCAAGATGGTACAGCAGGGAAGCGGCAGAAGCTATAACAGCCTATGGAAGGCATTACATAACCAAGACTATAGAAGAGGCAAAGAAAGAGTTTGAAGTGGTATATTCCGACACTGACAGCATAATATTCCTATTAGGGGGTAAAACAAGGGAAGACGCAAAAAATTTCCTTAAAAAAATAAACGATACGCTCCCAGGCTATCTCGAACTTGACCTTGAAGGGTTCTTCCCGAGGGGGATATTCGTGATGAAAAAAGGAACAGAGGAAGGCGCGAAGAAAAAGTACGCCCTGCTGAACGAAGAAGGAGAAGTGGTGGTGACAGGCTTTGAGACCATAAGAAGAGACTGGAGCCGCTTAGCAAAAGAAGTGCAAAGAAAAATCCTTAACATCATACTGAAAGACAACTCGCCAAAAAAAGCCATGAGCTACGCCAAAGAAATAATCAACGACATAAGAAAGAAAAAATTTGATATGGAAGACATGACCATACAGACAACAATGCAAAGGCCTCTAGACACCTACCAGCAGATAGGCCCCCATGTCGCAGTAGCAAGAAGGATGGTACAGCAAGGGATGTTCGTAACAACAGGAAGCACTATAAGGTATGTCATAACCGAAGGGAAAGGGCAGATAAGAGACAAGGCAAGGCTGCCGCAAGAGGCAGAGAACTACGACGCAGAATATTATGTGAATAACCAGATACTGCCCGCAGTAGGAAGGATCTTCGAAGTGCTAGGCTACAAAAAGGAAGATTTAATAAAAGAGAAAGAGCAGAAAACTTTGGGAGATTTTTAAAATGCTATTGGCACATGGGACAACTAGAAGAAATGCTGACCTTATAGAAAAACAGGGATATTTTAAGGAGCATACCTACTTTTTAAAGCTAAACCCTGACCCTAAGCAAGCCCTCTTTGGAACTGTATGCTTCGCATTAAGAGACCACCCGCTCACCCAGCACTACATCGATATGTACTGTGAGCAAGACCTCATAATCAAACCATTCAAAAAAAGCCTAATAAAAACCGGAAAGGAATATATAAAACAGAAACATTATGACAAAACAGAAGGCCTCATGTACATTGTTGAAGCTCCCGAAAAAATATTGTACTACCATGAAGGGTTCTTAAGAAATTTGTTCTTGCCAACAGAACTGTTTTCAACAGAAAAGATACTTACCACAGAAGTAAAATATATCCTAACATTAGAGGAGAATAAAGATTATTTTCAAAGAAGATACGATCATAAAGTTGAAAGCCTTGAGAGTTTAGTACTTGATAAGTTCAACAAAAGAGTTTACAATACAATAAATTCAAGGGTACACAGGCTTTTATTAAAAAGAAAATGAATGACTGGGAAAAAGCTGGAAAAATAGCGGCAGAAGCGTTAGATCTAGGAAAGAAACTAATCAGAATAGATGCTTCCTTGCTAGAAGTTGCTGAAAAAATAGAAGCTAGAATAATCGAGCTTGGAGGAAAACCAGCTTTTCCGGTAAACCTTTCTATTAATCATATAGCTGCTCATTACACCCCTTTTCCTGGGGATGAGACAAGGTTCCTGGAAGGTGACCTAGTAAAGGTTGACATTGGCGCACATGTTAATGGGGCAATAGGCGATACTGCAGCAACAATAAGCTTAGGCGGCAATGAAGAGCTTGTAAAAGCATCAGAAGAAGCGCTTAAAGAAGCGATAAAAATCTTCAAACCAGGAACAAGATTCAGGGAAATAGGGAGAGCTATACAAGAAAAGATAAAAGAATACGGATTCGTGCCAATCGTAAACCTCTCAGGGCATGGCCTAGAACTATACAGCCTGCACTCAGGCGTAACAGTCCCAAACTACGACAACGGCGACGAGAAAGAACTGCAGGAAGGGCAGATACTGGCGATAGAGCCTTTCGCAACAAGCGGAGAAGGGAGGATAATAGAAGGCAAACCCTCAGGGATATACAGGATGGAACAATTAAAGCCGGTAAGAGACATGAACGCGAGAAAAATCCTGAAATTCATAGAAGAAGAATACAAGACACTGCCATTCGCAAAAAGATGGATAATAAAAAAGTTCCCTACAGCAGAGTTCTCACTAAGGATGCTGGAAATCTCCGGCGTGATACTCCAATACCCCCAGCTTCCAGAAAAATCAAAAGCGCTTGTCAGCCAGGCAGAGCACACAGTAAAAGTAGCCGAAAGGCCTGTAGTGCTAACAAGCCTAAGCGTGTAGAAATTAAAAAAAAGAACT
>JAUYDG010000084.1 GCA_030691925.1 Nanobdellota archaeon | reverse complement strand
ACTACGTTGGGGAGCATCTCCCTTGTTCCTGCTACAAGCTCTGTTGTCGCTACGAAGAACAGGGCTATGACAAATGCTATCATAGCGTTTATGTTCTTTTTTGGCTTTTTTTCTTCCACGCCGAATATCTTAGTTTTTTCCAGTATCGCAAAGACTAGTGTAAATACAAGAAGAAAAGGCAAAACAACGTCATAGAATCCGAACTCGTTTAAGAATTCTATCGCTCCTGCTAACGGGCTTGTTGCCATGCTGAATACTTAGGTTGTTCTGGTATAAAAGCCTTATTATTCTTTTGATTCGTCTTCTTTTTCTTCGTAGCTAGGTATTGCTGTCTTGGATATTATCATTACGTCGCCTACTGCCTTGACGAGCTGATGAGGGACTATTACACCTTTCGCTCCTCCTAGAACTTTAGTCAAAAAGGAGCTTTTTGTGGCTTTTATCCTCCACCCGAACACTTTGTTTGTGGTTAGTATGCTTTCTTCGATGTCTCCGAAGTAGTCTCCTTGGTCTGTGTACACCTTCATGTCGTATATTTCTGTTATTTGTTTCACTTTAAGCGCCATGCTTTCTCATCCTCCTTTGTTTAATATTTATTGGAAAACATTTTTAAGTATTTAAATATTATTATTCGTTCAACAATATGAAAAAATATCGGAATCTTATCGTTGTAGGTACTTCTCATATAGCCATTGAAAGTGTCAGGGCGGTTGAGTCTGTTATTTTAAATGAAAGGCCCGGTATTGTTGCACTGGAGCTTGACAGGATTCGTTTTCTATCTCTAGTTTCAGGCGATAAAAGAAAGTTGAAGGTCAAAGATGTTTGGCAGCTTGGTCTGAAAGGGTTTTTGATCAATCTCATCGGCGCTTGGGTTGAGAAGAAGCTTGGTGAGATGGTGGGTACCCCTCCAGGCTCTGATATGTTGAAGGCTGTCCAGACCGCAAGGAATGTAGGCGCTGACATTGCTTTGATTGACCAGGATATCAGGATTACTTTAAGGAAGTTAAGCAAGACCATTACATGGAAAGAGAAGCTTATGTTTGTCTGGGATGTTATTAAAGGAGTTATTGTCAGAAAGCCTGTTATCAAATTTGACCTTAGGAAGGTTCCTAGCGAGGAAGTTATTGAAAAGCTTACAAGTCTAGTGAAAAAGAGTTATCCTTCTTTTTACAAGGTTCTTATCGAAGAGAGGAATGAAGTCATGTCAAAAAGTTTATATAAACTAATGTCTCTCAATAAGCAGATAGTCGCAGTTGTCGGCGCAGGTCACGAGAAAGAGATCATGCGCTTGGTAAAAGGGCTGGCTGAAAATGAGTAATCAAATAAGGGATTTTTTAATCACGATTCTTGTTGTTACTTTTGTGTTCGCATTTGATGACAAGCAAGCTACTTTCCAGCTTGGTTACTGGCTTTCTAATTTTCTGCAGGTTTCTGCTAGTGTAACCCTTGTTGTCTTGGTGCATTATTTGGGTCATAAATGGGCCGCCCGCCGCTACGGTGTGAACGTTGTCCATAAGGTCTGGAGCATACGCCGTTACGGCTTTCTTGCCAAGTCCCATTTCCCTGTTAAGATCGATTTTTTGGGAATAACTGTTATCCCTATCCAGTCTTTTCCTTTGGGTGCTGTTCTAGCAGTGATAATTTCATTCTTGTCGAATGGGAAGTTTTTTTTCATGCCTGTAGAAGCGATTGATATAGAAGAGGAAGAGTATAAGAGGATGGGCCGCTGGAAGCTGAGGGTTTTGGAGCGTGAGGCTGCCAGGATAGCTTTTGCAGGGCCTGCTGCGAGCATGATTTTTGCCTTTATCCTTCAGTTGTTTAACGAGTCAGGCATGTTTGACCAGATCATTCTTATCAGCTGCTTGTACTCCTTGTACCATATGATCCCTTGGTCCCAGCTGGACGGTGCCAAGATCCTTTTCGGGTCAATCTATCTTTATGTGTTTGGCGTGATGTTCTTGTTACTGTCTTTCTTGTTTATTATGCTGCTTTCTCCAGGGCTTGCGTTTTTCATATCCCTAGCTTTGGCTATAATAGTTTTGGTGATTTTCTTCGTGAAAACCCATGTTAAGTGAGCATGCTGAAAACAGCTTTCTGCAATACCCATAGAACTGCTATCCATGTCAGGACGTTGTAGATTCCGAACATGGCCAGTATAAATACTACCGCTACCCCTACGTCTACTATGCTCGCTATGTCCCTGAAAAATATCACTCCTTTTATTATCAGGTAGGCCACTGCTACTATCAAGAATTTTTGCTGTATGATCCCATACTTAAAAAGCAGAAGGGTTGTTACTGTCAGTAAGTCCATCAGCCCCATAAGTTTCAAGAATACCATCTTGTCATTCCCTTTGGCAAAGTCCCATTATGCTCTTGTACGCGTCTAGAAGGTCTTCTTCGTCTACGTAGATTATTATTTCTGGTACGCAGAATATCATCTCGCTTATGTTCACGTCGCGCAGCATAAGCTCGTTGGATATCCTTGCTATCACTCCTTTTGTTTCATCTACTTTTAAGCTTGTTTTTATCCTTATCTCTCCCAGGCTTTCTTTGACGTTAAGCTTTGCGTTGGGGAAGATTGTCCTTATCTTTTCTATGTTCTGCGCCTCTGTGATTATTTTCATGGTCTTCTTCCCTTTTATCATCCTTAGCGTTTCTCTTTTTTCGAAGTCGGTTATCTTCGTGACCTCTGCAAGGTATTTCTGAATGTCTGACTGGTTTTCCAGGGCTATGCACGCTATGTTGTTCTTAGTGGACACGTTTGCTGATTTGAATATGCTTTCTATTTTTGTTGTCTCTTCTTTGAATGTCCCGTTGTCGGAGAATCTCCTTATTGCGCTCACCACTGCGTCTGTTGATGTTTTCAGGTTTTGTTCTTTTATTATGCGCTTTGCCAGCATTCTTATGTTGAGTATGCCCCTTTGCAGGTCTTTTTGCAGTGACAGGTCTTTAGCTAAATAGTTTCTTACCTCTTGGGTTATGTTTGGCTTAATCATCTTTTATGAGAATTTTTTTGCAAGGTGATTGTCTATTATGTACACGCATACTTGACTGGCCCCTTCTTTAGTATAGCCAAATTTTTTGGTTAGGTTGTTTATCAGGTATTCCACGTCGCCTTTTATTTTTTTGTCGTAAGTGTCAAAGGCTTTCGTGCCGTAATCCTTGATTGAGTTCCTAAAGTTGAGGTTTTCTATTAATGGGTCGAGCACATTTTCTTTTAGGTTGTATACGTATTTGCCGAATAAGTTCTTGTAGAGCATTGTTTCTGTTATTTTTTTGCCTTCTATCTGTATCTCTTGTGTCAGGGTTTTGGATGTGTACTCTTTTTGTGTGTATTCCCTGAAGGCTTTCCTTGCGGAAGATCCTGTATGCGCCCCTAGGATCCGGATTTCTATTGTGTCAAAGAAGTCGTTCGTTAGCTCTAAGTTTTCTCCTGTGTAGACGCATTTTACTTTAGTTCCTTCGGATACGTCGAAGTTGATTGCAAAGAGGTAGTTTTGGATTTCTGTGGATATCTTTTTTTCGTTGTAGTAGTATAGTGATTCTTTCATTTCTTGTACTATGTTGTAGTCGTAGAGGTTTTTTAAGGACTCTATGAAGCTTCTGGGTATCTTGCTGCGGAGTTCGTCCCTGTTGAAGAACTTCATCAGGTTGGTCATGTTCACGAGTTGTCCTTTTTTAGCGTATGCTGAGTAGAATTCGTCAAAAAGTGCCAGTGTTTCCCTTCCGGAGAATCCCTTGAATCCTTCTTTTTCCGCTTCTTCAAGTATAAGCTTTCTTCTTATGTTTGCGGTGAAGCTTTTTCTGTGTTCTTCGGAGAGCCATTGAGGTATCACTCCGGTGTACAGGCTCATTTTCAGGAGGAGCTTATTTTCATCGCAGTATCTGTTGTACTGGGAGGTGTTTCCCAGCCAGTCTACTAGTGCATCCGATCTTACGTTTAGCCTTGATGCTATGATCACTTTGGCAAAATTGTTGAGCACTCTGGGCAGGAAGTGGTTCTCTATCTGCTTTCCGAATGTGCTCTTGTATATTTCTGCCTCTGTTTTGTAGTCTAGTACGTATGGCTGCCTGATATATTCGAGCCGGTCTGAGAACGCTTTCATTTTTTCTTTTTCAAGATCTTCTTTGTCCTCAGGGTTTATCACTGCAAGGAAGAGCGATTCAACGTTTTCTTCTAAGTCTTCCACCTTGTGCACGCCTTCGCTTATTATGCCGTGAAGGTTTTTTAGCCTGTGTACGTTGCTGTCTTTTATGTCCATCAGCGCGTATATTCCGTTGTTTGTTTTTGCATATCTGGAATAGATGTATCTTACTTTGTTGCTGTCCCCGAACAGCTCTGCCAGCTGGTTCTGGATTGCCTGGTTTGTTACAACATCTGATCTTTGCTGTTCATCGCCGGCGTTAAAGACGCTTATGCCTTCACCAAGCCTTTTGTTGAAGGAGTACTTTCTTGTGAATAGCATGTTGAATACTTCTGCCGGTGAGCTTAGTTTGTCAAGGAGTGCCTGGTAAAGCGAGGTGCATATTGTGCATGGCTCTTTTTTGAACACCCATTCGTATTCTTTTGTGTTGAAAAGTTCTTCTTTGAATTTTGTGTCTTTTATCAGGTCTTCGAGGAATTCTTTCCTGTGGTGTTTTGGGATTAGGAGTATTGGGTTGTCGTGGCTTGGGCATGGGACTTCTAGGTATTCAGAGTTTGATGTTAGGGGCTTGCCGGGCTTTGGGGGTTCGGGGCAGTCTTTTTTTTCACAGCCGTCTATTTGTAGCGCATCTTGGATTATGTTTTCTAGTTTGTTCGGTGACCAGCCGAGCTTTTTCTTGTCGATTTTCCAGATAACCTCGTAAGCCACTCCTTTGGGGGTGTTTGTATACTCTTCAAATTTGTCCAGCAGGTTGTTTAGGAACGTGCTTTTTCCGCTTCCGTGCGGGCCTTCGAATAGGTAGACTTTGTTTTGTTGCACCCCCCTTTTTAGCGAGTCTGTAAGCCTTACTAGCTTGTTTGCGAATAACCTATCGACGAAGAATGGGTGGTCAGCGCCTTCTACTAATAGTTTTGTGCAGTCATAGTCTTTGAAGTTTATTGTTTCAGGATCGTCCGGGTATTCCTCCACCCCTTTAGGGAGGTAATAATGGACAAAATCGTAAAATAAGTGGAATATGTTCCTGAATACCGGGTAAGGGTCGTTTCGTAAGGTTTCTAAGAATTTGCTGAAAGGGATAAGGGCCCCTTGTTGCTTCTCGTCCAGTTTTTTGTTCAGTTTGTCCAGCGCGTTTTTAGAATGGGAAGTAGCCATCGTTTGTGCCTCTTTTATCTGAATATCTTTTTTTTGAGAGTTTCTTGTCTTTCATGGTGTATACCACTCTTTCAAATTTTATGTCCTGCTTGCTGAGAAACTCGTCTATGTCAAGTATTCCTGTTGAGTAGAGCTCATCTTGCATTTCTCCTTGCAGCCTCTCAAGTTCGTCCTCACCTATTTCGCTTGTTTCGAGTTTGATAGTATCACTCCATAAATACTCTAGTCCCATCATTGTCATCGGTATGAATTCTTTTACTAATTGTTTGTCTTCGAAGTTGTGTTCTAGGTATAGTTCGTTCCCTTCTGCCTTGCTCTTATTCACGCTTATATCTGGCGGATGGTATAGTTTGTCAAGTATCATTTTCTTGTAGTCTTCTGCTTTTTTGCTCCTTATGTAGTATTCCATAACTCCTTTCTGCAGGTTTATCCTTTTTCCGACTACGAAAAGGTTATATTTGTCTACGAATTCTTGGTCCACGAAAGCGCTTATGAACATGAAGTCATTGAAGTTCTCCCTTACACTGAAGATGAAGTCTTTTCCTTGTCCTGTTTTTTTGTCGTATCCCTTTCTTTCTTTCGTGTCTGCTATTTTTTGGAATTCATAAGACAGTTTTCCTTTGTTTGCCATTTCTTCTATGTGCATCCAGAGTCTCCACCCTACAGCATAAGGGTTGAGCCCTATTCTCGATAGGGGCATTACTCTAGCGTTGACTCTTGAAAAATCTACTTCGTGACTTTTCATTCTTTCATCCTCTAGGAATAATTTTTCGTGCCAGTAGCTCGCCCATCCTTCATTCATGATGTGATCTCTTATTTGTGGCTGGAAATAGATCGAGGTGTCTCTTACTACACTCATTACCTGTTTCATCCATTTGTTTTTTTGTTTGTTCAGGAACTCAGAGTGTTCATCCAGGTATTGTACCAGGTCTTTTTTAGAGCTTTTTGATTCTTTGTCGTATTTTTCGAAAAATGCTTTAAATTCCGGGTTCTTTTCTAGAACTTGTGAAAAGAATATGCTTTCTCCAGCTTCTGGGAAGTCTTTGATGGTTTTGTTGTAGCGGTCTATTTCTTTTAGGTAGTCTGTCATATTCACTTTCTTAATCATTTGCAGGAATATGTCAAAGTAGAAGTCCACTTTTTTTGATACGCCTGTCTCTTTTGGGCGGTTTATATCAGTAAGTTTGTTGTAAAATCCTACGAGGTTGTCTATGCCTCTTGTGAACTCTATAACATAGTCGACCCATCTTCCTTGTTCTGCTCTGAGTTTTGATATTATTCTTTTGTCTGCAAGTGCTTTGCCTGTGAAGTCGTCATTCCATGTACTCTTGTAGAATGCGTTGTTCTGGAAGAAGTCTACGTGCCCTAGTACGTGGTAGAATATCATTACGTTGAGCCAGTCCGGGTTGTTGTCGTTGTAGAATGATATTGCTGGTCTCGTGTTTATGACTGTTTCGTATGGGTTGTGCGGGAATACCTCATATCTTCCTTTTTCTTGCAGTACGAACACGTCATGGACCCAGTAGTCGTAAAGCGTGGGTATCATGATTTTCGGTGAGAGCTCGAGCAGGTCTCTGTTGGTTACTATGTATTCTAGTGTTTCTTTATCAAAGTTTAAGCCTGCTGTTTTTGCTTTGACTTTGCAGTCTTCCATTATTTTTTTAGTGTGTTGGTCTATTAGTTCCATTTTTTTATCACGATATTAATTTGATTATGCCTTGTATTATCCTCTCTTCGGTTGCTTCTTGTTCAGGTAGCGAGTCCATCCTTATCAAGTCGGGTTTTTGTTCTAGTAGTCCGGAACGCCTGACATATTGTTCAACTTCGCTGTTGCCATTCGAATAAGACCCTACAATTGTTAGCCCTACCCTGTTTGAGTAGGTCAGCATTTTGTTTAATGCTGCAATGGTTTCCTCTCCCTGGTCAAAGTCTTCTCCGTCTCCCCCGTAGAATACGTATATGTTGTAATCCCTTGCTAGATTCTCTTTTTCCACTATTTCATTCACTTTTTGGAATGCTGTACAGACTTTTGTTCCGCCAGCTATTTGTAGTGTGTAGTATGTGTGGAAGTCTGGTACTTCTTTTGCTGCTGTGTCATGTACTACAAATCTTGGTGTGACTAGTTTTTCGTATACGTACAGTAACCATGCGTATAGGAACAGGTGTTGTGTACATACTATCTCTGTTGGTTTTCCATTCATTGATCCTGAATAGTCTCTTAATAGGAATACTACAGCTTCTGATTGGTATTCTGTTTCTCTTGATAATATCCTATATATCTTGTCTCTTGGGCTTACAATAAACTGTGTGGTGTCGATCTCTTCTTCTTTGTTTATTCTTTCAAGCCCGAGGTTTGTTTCTATGACTTCTTTTAGTGTTGCTTTTTTGTCGAGGACCTGCCCATGTCCTCTGTTTTTGTCTGTTAAGTCATAAGTGTACTGCTTTACAGCTCTCTTTTTTCCTTTCTCTTTTAAATTTGGTAGCTTGTATTTTTCTATTAGGATCCTTCCTATTTCATAAGCTTTGGCTTCTATTCCGTGGTCTCCGCCTTCTCCTTCCCCTGCTTCGCCCCCTTCTCCTTCACCTTCTCCTCCTCTTAGTGGTTGTTCTGCGATGACGTCCCCTTCTTCTCCTTCTCCTGAGCCACTGCCGCTTTGTCCTAATCCGCCGAGGCCGAATCTGTCGTCATGGACGAATTTGTCTTCTGTTGTTACTGGCACTACTACAACCTTTCACTTTTTGCCTCTTGCTGGTTTGACTATCTTGCCAAGCTTTATTTTTTTGGGGAATCCGTCTTTTTCTCTTAGTTTGTCTCTTTCTAATAGTTCGTCTAGTGTTTGTATCGCGTGGTAAGGTGTTATGATTGGTTGTTGGTTTTGGAAGAGTTTTTGGTCGTTAAAAGAGTATATGCTTTTGCTACCCCGGAGGTATGGTTGTATCTTCTTCAAGTAGCCGTATACGTCTTTAGAGTTGAGTATCTCTTCCAAGGCAGGGTATGTTTGTATTCGGTGTTTTCCTTTGAAGTTGATTTCTTGTAGTATTCTTTCTTCTTTTTCAGGTGTTAGGCCTTGTTTTTTTAATGATTCGTACAGCTTCCAGAGTTTTTTATTAACCATCTTTTACCTTTTAGGTGTCGTCTTCTTGTGTGCAGAAGTATTCGACTGTTTTTTCTGCGCAGGTTTTGCAGTATCCTAGCTTGCCCAGCATCGTTTTTACCATCCTATCATATAATTGCTGGTTTTCCTCGTTGGTTCTGTTTGCTAGTGCTCCTACGAGGCTTCCTGCTCCTGCTATGTCTGATTTCAGTTTGACGTCAGTTACGGCTTTTACCAGTTCCAGGTTGTCCATGAAGTCATATTCAGGTTCTATTGAGATTTTTTGTCCATATATTTTTCTTATCGATGTCCTGAACGTGTCTTTTTGTTCTCTTGTTCTTAGTCCTAGTCTTTCTTCTACGCTGTTGATGAATTTTTCATCGATTTTTATTGCTTTGAGCTCTTTGGTTTGCGGGTCTTTGTATTTCCATACTCTATCTGGTCCTAGGTTTTCTGCATCTATTCCTATTATCATGTTTACATAATTTATCACGTCTTTCTTTATGGCATATGGCTCGTCCATGTATGCGTTGAAGATTTCGGTCATTATTCTTTCTCTATACAGTCCTTTTGCAATCTTTATGTCTTTGAAATACTTCTCTCGGTCAGTTTGGTCTGGTACGTAATCCAGGACTACTTGTTCCAGTGCTTTGAATATGTCTTTTGCGAACATGCATTGCCCTTCGTTCGTTTCAGAAGTCTCCATGAGCTTTTGTATCGCTCTTCCTAAGCTTCTCTGCCCTAGCCCTTTTTGTCCGAATCTCTTTGTTACGTCAGCTTCGTATGTTAGGGAGTCTATGACTTCTGCTAGTGTTTTGATGCTTTTTTCTCCTGCTGTTTCTCCTGCTGCCAGTTTCATCATTTCTATTGGTGTTAGCTTGTCTGTTCTTGGTAGTCTTGATAGGACTACCCCCATTGATGCCGCATAGCCCAGGTTAGGGTCTTCGTGCAGGTTTTTTTTGGTGAGTGTTGTTTTTAGTCTGCCTCCTATCGCGTATCTTGTTAGTTCTTGTTGTAGTTTGTAACTGGTGTTGTGGCCTACATAGCATATTCTGCACCTGTCCACTATCGGTGCTTCTTCTTCTTCTGTTAGAAATTTGTTGAATACTGTGCTGTTGCTTGTTGCTATGATCAGCGTGTCGATAGGCCATTTGAATCCGTCAATCTCGATTGTCCTATTTTGTATAACTCCTAAGTAGACTTGTACCAAGTCTTTTTTGTTTCTGAAGATTTCGTCGCTGAAGTGGATTCCTCCTCCGGCTACTCTTGCTAGTGCTCCTCTTCTTATGTCAAATTTGTATGGGTTGCCCGGGTCTGTTATGTGGAGCAGCCTTTGTATTGATTCTTCTCCTAGGAGGTCTACTGCTGAGGATGTTATCTTGTCTTTGGCCGGGTATTTTCCTGTGACCGTTCCCATCGCGTCGCTTATCGGTACTGGGACAACTTCTATTAGTTCTTTTATTTTCTTGACGTCTCCGCCCGTTAAGTTTTTGAGGTCTCTTAGTATATAGTCGCTGCATGCGCCTAATGGCCTATAGTTTTCATAGAATTTTTCGATTTGTTTGTCGTCGAAGCCAAGTTTTGCGAAGTATTCTTTGTTTTCACCTTTTGTTTCGGATAGGTTCATTAGCAGGACCATCGGGTCTTCGAATGTTTGTGATTCTATTTCCCTTATTTTTCCGTAGCTTTTTAGTTCTTGAGGGATTTTGAACCTGAACGTGTACCTTTTATTTTCTTCTTGTGAAAGGAAGTCCCTGTATAATGCGCAAAGGTAATCTACGAAGAATGTTTTTCCGTTTCCTGGTTCTCCTACTAGGACAAATGCCATTTCTCTCGAAGAGCCTCCTTCAGAAGCGTCTTTTACGTAGGATACTATGCTGTTTATTTCATCGTACATTCCTATGATATGCTTTTTTCCTTGTCGGAAGACTTTGAAGTCGTATGTTGTTTTTCCGTTGACTGTTACTTTTTCTGTTGTATCATCTTGTCCTAGAATCATTCTCGATACCGACTGGAATGCGTTTTCGAACCTTGTTTTTCCGCTTTTTACGTTTTCTAGGTACTGATCTAAATTTTTTGGACTTTCGTTCATTTTATCCTCCTAATATTTTTGGCAATAAGTAACATGGAACCCATTCTTTTCAGAAATATTTTCCCTCTTTTTTTCATATGTTTTGAATTTGGGCCCGATTTTCTTAGCCACAGTAAGAAGTCACGTACAGGCTAATAAATATTTTGACCAAAATTGGTCATCTGAATAACTTTTGACACAATCTAAACAGTTTTGACAATTATTTGAGAATTATCTGCCTTTACAGAGTTGAATTATTGTTTCGTGCGCCTTGAGCAAATCTTTCTGCTCTACGTAGATTATTATTTCTGGTACGCAGAATATGATCTCGTTTATGTTGATTTCATTGGTCAATAGTTCATTGGATAATTTTGCTGCTACGCCTTTTGTTTTGTCTGCCCTTACATCGGGGGTGAGTACTCTTATTTCACTTAAATTCTCTTTCACTTCGACTACTCCTTCGGGGAATAATGATTTTATTTTTTGCACGTTGTTCATGTCTGTTATTATTTTTAGGTTGTTTTTTCCTTTTATCATCCTTAGCGTTTCTCTTTTTTCGAAGTCGGTTATCTTCGTGACCTCCGCAAGGTACTTCTGAATGTCTGACTGGTTTCTTAGGGTTAGGCATGCGAGGTTGTTTTTTGTTGCCACATCTGCATCAAGGAATATTTCTCTTACCCCTGATATGTTTTCCTTGAAGTTTTTGCTTGTTGGGTATCTCCTGATAGCAGATATAACTGAGTCTAGAGAAGCTTTCAAGCTGTGTTTGTTTATCATGTATTTGGATAATGCCCTTATGTTAATGAGGTTTTTTTGTAGATTTTTTTGTAAAGAAGGGTCTTGTGAAATTATGTTCCACACCCCTTGTGTAATATTTGTCATAACCCCAGAAAATTTGTCAAAGTTTATAAAGTTTATCTAATTGGAGGAATAATATTTATATAGGCATGTAAAATAGCCTTAATACTGGGGATTAATAATTGGGCACAAAATGGCTGTAATAAAACTTACCGAGATACCTTCTTTTGAAAGTAACTTTAAGAGTCAGGCTGCTACGGCACGGATAAACTCTTTAGGGATTACTCATTTCTATTACCAAGGCAACTATACGTCTTTCTTGGCAGTTTCAGATCAAAAAAGCGCTGCTATATCCATCTTCCAGGAATCCGGCTCTTTGCATGGAGCTTCCAATGTTCAGGAGATAAAAAACTTAAAGAGTTTCAAGGATTTAGGAATCCATGCGATTAATGGGATTAATGATTACCTGCCTGAGCTTACATTGATAGATGCTAACTGCAGCGATAAGATTTATGTCGTTGATGCTAAGCTTAATCCCAAGGAGAATACCCAGCACATTGTAAAATATGAGAAGGCTCCCACTAATGCCATAAACCCCTACACTTTAGATGATGTGGTGCTGCAAATCGATTCCCAGGAGATAAAACATTTTGCTGTGTCTGAATCGAGGAGCTATGACCCTGGTTGTGGTGGTTATCCAGTAACTTTTTATGCTATCAACAAAAATAAAGAAGTCCTAGAATTTGAAACGCAAAATTACAGGAGTAAGATTTTTGCCAATCCCCAATCTTTAGTATGGAAGCCTACAGGTTTTGATAAGAAAGAGGGTTTTGTAAGGCTTATTGAGAATCCTTATTACTGGAGCAGTAAGGAAGAGCTGGTCTATGCCTTTGGTTTAGAAAAAGACCCTTCAGGGGATTTTTTCTTTCTGGAGCTCGTGAATTCGAATTCTCTCAAGCCAGGCAGCACCTTAGGGCACTATCCTAGCGCAACTAAGAAGATTTCTAACAAAATAAAGCTTGACATGGGCGGCTATATAGATTTCAATCTAAGCGTCTTGCCCAAGTTTGATTCTGCCAGCTGCTTGGGTGATAAGGAATTCCTTATCACAATGGTGCCTGTTGTTTCCGGATGCCTAGACACTTCTTGCAGGGATGTCTACTGGTTTAGGCTGAAAAACAGCGGTGACGAGGCTATCCTATTAGCTGATCCTTACCGGGTCACAGGCGTAGATCGTTTTGACAACGCCAAGAATGAGGAAGGTTCTGTCTGTATTCGTAGCATGAAGGAGTCTTTCACTTTAGATGATGTTGTCTACTTAATCACAGGCCAGAACGATGTTAAGAAGTTTGAGATTGACCTGAAACCTTAAATTTTATAAACAAGCCATGTATTCTTACTGCCTATGCAAATAAGAGGTTTCCAGCCCAGGTTGTACCAGGAGACTATCCTTCACAGCTGTGTGAAGCATAACTGTTTGATCATACTCCCTACGGGCCTTGGCAAGACCAAGACTGCTATCCTTGTTGCTGTCCATCGCCTGAATACATTCCCGAGCTCTAAGGTTCTTTTTTTGACGCCGACTAAGCCTTTGGCTAATCAGATATGTAAAGAGTTTAAGGATTGCACTAGTGTTGATAGTTCTGAGATTTTTTTGTTTACCGGCGAGATAAGCCCTGAAAAGAGGGAGCAGCAGTGGAGCAACGCCAAGATTGTTGTTTCCACGCCTCAAGGCTGTGTTAACGATATTATTAATGGAAGAATTGTCATAGAAGATATTTCTCTGATGGTTTTTGATGAGGCTCATAGGGCGGTAGGTGATTATGATTATGTTTTCCTGGCCAAGCAGTATCATAAGCGTGGAAAGTTTCCGCGTATAATAGGGTTGACTGCCTCTCCCGGGTCTGATTTGGAGAAGATAACTGAGGTTAGCAAGAACCTATTTATAGAAAGCATAGAGGTTAGGACTGAGCATGATCCTGATGTGAAGCCTTATGTTCAGGAGATGGATATTGACTATGTCCTTATTGATTTGCCTGATGAGTTTAAGGAGACAAAAAAGTTTTTGGATGATTGTTTCAAGTCTAAGCTCCAAAAGGTGAAGGATTTGGGCTTGGTTGCTTCGGTTAATTACGTGACAAAGAAAGATATTCTTGGCGTGCAGAAGGATTTGCAGAGAAGGGTTTTTGGAGGGGAGAAGGATTTCACGCTATGGCATGCCCTTTCTTTGGTTGCTGAGGCTATAAAAGTGCATCATGCTTTAGAGCTTTTTGAGACGCAGGGTATTTCTGCCGCTTGTAGGTATATGAAGGATTTGTATGCTAGTGCTGATAAGACCAAGGTTAAGGCTGTTAAGTCTTTAGTCAAGGATCTCAATTTCAAGTCTGCTTATGTGAAAATTTTAAGTCTTTATGAGCGGGGTGTTGAGCATCCTAAGCTTAATGAGCTTAAAAAAATAGTTCAAGAAGAGCTTAGCAAGAATGCTAAGTCTAAGATGATAGTTTTTAACCAGTATCGTGATTCTGCCTCTAAGCTTGTTGAAGAGCTTAACAAGCTTTCTGGGGTTAGTAGCGTCTTGTTCGTTGGGCAGATGAAAAAAGGTGGTACAGGGATAAGCCAGAAGGAGCAGATAAGGATTTTGGAGGATTTTTCTCAAGGGGTTTACAATGTCCTTGTCTCTACATCTATAGGTGAGGAAGGCTTGGACATTCCTAAAGTAGATATGGTTATCTTTTATGAGCCTATTCCTTCAGCTATAAGGACTATCCAAAGATGCGGTCGTACTGCACGGACTGAAAAAGGGCGAGTTGTTGTTCTTGTGACTAAGAATACCCGCGATGAGGCTTATCGCTGGATCGCTCATCATAAAGAGAAAAGGATGCATCAGATACTTACAAAGCTAAGGGATGATATCCACAGGGTTGTTGAGGTGAGGCAGCAGCCTACTTTGAAGAGCTTTGCCAATGAGACCAAGCTGAAGGTGTTTGCTGATTTCCGGGAGAAAGGCTCTGGCATTATAAAAGAGCTTGTCAACCAGGGCTTGGATGTTAGCATACAGAGCTTGGCTGTTGGTGATTACATTCTTTCCAATAGGGTAGGTGTAGAGTTTAAGACCAAGCAGGATTTTGTTAGTTCTCTTATTGATAAGCGGCTCTTGCAGCAGGTCAAGGCTTTGAAGGAGAGTTTTGAGAAGCCTTTGCTTATAGTGGAAGGTGAGGAGGATATTTATTCTGTCAGGAAGGTCCATCCGAATGCGATTAATGGTATGATCGCTTCTATTGTCATAGATTTTGGTGTTCCTATCGTGTACACCAAGAATTTTTTGGAGACCTCTTCCTTGCTGAAGGCTATCGCCAATCGTGAGCAAGAGTTTGAGAAGAAAGATATTGGAATAAGGACTGAGAGGAAGCCTTTGACGACTAGGGAGCAGCAGGAGTTTATCGTTGAGTCTTTGCCAAACGTAGGGCCTAGCCTTGCGAAGGCTTTGCTGAAAGAGTTCAAGTCTGTTAAGAACGTGATTAATGCTGGGCATGATGATTTGCAGAGGGTGGAGAATTTAGGCCCAAAAAAGTCTGAAGAGATAAAAAGGATAGTTGACGAGATTTACGAGAATGATTAACCGAACACTTCTACGTCTTCATACTCCGGCCCTTTAGGTGTTAACTCGCTTTTTATCAGCTTGAATTCTTTAACTTCAAACTTCAGAGCAGGAATTTTTGTTTTCAGAAGTTCTTTGATTATTTCCTTGTCTTTTATGAACTTGACCCTTCCTAAAGTTATGTGTGCGTGGAATCTTAGGTCTTTTTCGAACAGGCCTGCAAGTTTTGAGTCTATCTGTTGCTGCAATTCATTTACTTTACTGCTGTCTTTTACGCCGACCCAAAGCACTCTTATGTAACTTTCATTGGGGAATACGCCCAGTTCTGATAATTCCAGTTCAAATGGTCTTATTTTTATGTTTCTAAGCAGAGACATTATTTTTTCTGCCTGCTCTTCAGAGATGTCTCCTAAGAATTTCAGTGTCAGATGGTATGGCGGTTTTGTGAAGTTTATCTTTCCTGCATCTTTGAATTTTTTTTGTATCTCTTCTAATGTTTTGCTTATCTCTTCTGGTGTTTCTATTGCTATGAATGCCCTCATTGTTTGTTTTATCTCGTTACTTGAAATGATTTTACTTGTTCCAGAAGGTCTTTTGCTCTCTTGTTTTTCTCAAAGTGTTTTCTTACAGGGTCTATTAGTTGGTCAACATATATACTTACCGCCTGTTTAAGGTCTAAAGGGTGTAGTTCCCCTAGGCTATAGGCTTTTTCAAGTTCTTCGTATGAATTAAAGGTTATATCCCCTCCGAATTTGGAAGGTCGTTCTATTTTGATTTCTTTAAATTTTTCAAAGATTATGTATTTCGCGTATTCTATTAACGGGTTTTCTTCAACTTGCTTGGCCGGGCAGTATGCTTTGCTTATTTTTCTTTTTATGTCTTCTGCTGAATCTGTCATGAAAATAGCGGTTTCTGGTTTGGATTTGGACATTTTCATTTCTATGCCCTTTTCTATTCCTGTTAAATTTGAAGCTGGAGGTTGACCGAGCCCCATGATCATATGATGGCTTACTACAACAGGTTTCCAAAGCCCCAGTTTTGGTCCTACTTCCCTAGCGAGCATATTAACTTTCCTTTGGTCCATCCCTAGCTGAGTTATGTCTGCTTTCAGATGGAATATGTCTGCGCATTGCATACATGGGTAAAATATTTGTGCGGCTGAGAGCGAATCGCTTTCTTCTCTTCCCATGATTTGAGCGCATCTTTTTATCCGTGCTACAGTATTAATCCTTGCTATGCTTACAACAAGTTTCCAATAGTTTTCATCGGCCATGACATCTTTTGCCCAAAGAAATTCTACATTATCCATGTCCATGCCAACTGCCTTCCAAACCTCGATGAGGTATTCTCCCACGGTCTGTATTCTTCCAAGGTCACCCCCCATCTTGTTGTTCATCCAGGCAAACCAGTCTGCAACCCACATCTTAAATTTAATGCCTGTTTTGGTCATCTTATTGATATTTATAGCTCTTAGAATCCCTTGAGCGATGTGAATATTTCCGGAAGGTTCAAAACCATCATAAGCGAGGGGGTGTTTTTTTGTTTCTAATAAGTTTTTTAATTCTTCTTCTGTGGTTATTTCTTCTCCTACTTCAGAGATTAGTTTTAGTTTTTCTTCTACGTTCATGGTTATCTTTTCAATCATTAAACCTTTATTATTATAAACTTTTTGGAATATTAGTTCCGGAAATCCTTCCCTTTTTTATGAGTAATCATTATAAACCCTTGTTAGAATGCTTGTCTTCATGGAAGAAAAGACTTTATTGAAGATTGCACTAATCTGCAGCATTGTCGGGATTTTTATCGTTCTGATTTTTGCTGATAGGCTGGAGCCTCCTCTGGTTAAGGTCTCGGATATTTCAAGTTCTTTGGTCGAGAAGGATGTCCGGATCAGCGGCGAAATAGTTTCTGTCCGGTCTGCTTCTTCAGCTACGATTTTTGATGTTAAAGAAGATGGTAGCGTTGTGAAAGTTGTTGCTTTTGACAACAAGGGTGTGATATTGGGCAAAGGGAGCCTTGTCGAAGTTACGGGTAAGGTTACGGAGTATAAGGGCTCTTTAGAGCTTGAGGCGAAAAGTATAAGACTTATTTCTGGGAACGGATGATTTTATTTTATCTGAAATACCTCCTAGCTTGTTATGTGGATGCGGCTGGTTTTTGTTTTCGTTATCGGAGCTTTTCCTTTTCATTATCGAGGCTTGGACCAGTAAAAACTTTGAAAGATTTTCCGGATTTTAGAATAGAACAACCGGACATCGAAGAGAAAATTCGTTTAAGCTTATACATTCAAAATTTTAGGCTTATAGCCTTATCCGAAAATTCTTTCATAGGTACTGGACAACACGACAAGTGTGCGCGTCAAGTTTATAAAGAGAAAAGTATTTTTTAGTGTTTGATGAAAAGGTTAGTGGCTCGTGCTTATAAGTTTAGGATTTTTCCTCCTAAAATTGTTGTTAAGAAATTGGAAAGGGCTCTTGGTGCTTGTAGGTCTTTGTATAATTCTGAGTTGGAGTATGAGGAGCAGTTGTGGTTTTCTGAGAGGAGGTTTGTTGGTAGGAATGAGCTTAATCTTTTGGTTCCTGATTGGAAGAGTATCAATCCGGATTTGAGGCTGGTTCATTCTCAGGTTCTGCAGAATGTTAGCGACAGGTTGGTTAAGTCTTTTGATGGTTTTTTTCGAAGGGTGAAGTCTGGTGAGAGGGCTGGTTTTCCAAGGTTTAAGTCTGGGGAGAGGTATGATAGTTTTACTTTTCCTCAGTCTGGTTTCAAGCTTGAGAAGGGTAGATTAAGGTTGTCAAAGATGGGTATGATGGGTATTAAGCAGCATAGAAGAATTGAAGGTAAAATTAAGACTTTGACTGTTAAGAAAGGTTCGACAAATAAGTGGTTCGCTTGTTTTAGTATAGAAAGAGAAATTGAGATTAAACAGAAAGATTTTAGTCAGTGTATCGGCATTGACGTTGGTCTCGAAAGTTTTTACGCTGACAGCGAAGGCAATAAGATTTGTAATCCTAGATGGTTTAGAAAGTCTGAAGAAAGGTTAAAACTTTTACAAAAGCAATATTCAAGAAAGAAAAAAGGAAGCAAAAATAGCAGGAAATCGAAGTTGAAAATTGCGAAATTGCATGAGAAGGTTGTTAGCCAGAGAAATGATTTTTTGCATAAAGAAACAAGAAAGCTGGCTGATAGTTGTTCTTTGATAGCTATTGAAAAATTGTCTATAAAGAGTATGGTTAAGAATCGTTATTTAGCAAAGTCTATTAATGATGCTGGCTGGCGAAGATTTCTACAGTATTTGGCCTATAAAGCGGAAGAGGCTGGTGGACGAATCGTAGAAGTCGACGCCCGAGGAACGTCACAACGTTGCATATGCGGGAACAGAGTTGAGAAGTCATTAGCAGTAAGAACCCACAAATGTAAGGAATGTGGTCGAGTACTGGATAGGGATGTGATGTCAGCAATCCTAGTCAAAGCATCAGCTTTGAAAGAATTAAAAAATACCGCAGGAACCGCGGGAATCAACGCTTGTGGAGATGCTCCGTTAGGAACGTCTATGAAGCAAGAATGGACTGGTAACGCTCAAAACCTGATCCATGCTAGATGCCCCATTGGCTTGCCGTGGGGAGGTTCACTCGATGGTTAACATAGAAGTTTGTAAGGGTTACAACTGCAAGAATAAGAGTTCTGAAGATATTAAGCATAGGCTTGAGAGGGTTTGTAAGGGGTTAGGGTATAATATTGTTGAGAGGAAATGTTCTGGCCATTGCAACAAAGGGCCTGTTGTCTGTATTGGCAATGATATCTATCTTGGGAAGAGCGGTGTTTTTCTTGAGAGTGACAGGAAGCTTAAGAGTTTTTTAGCTAATTACGAGTCTTCCGTTAATATTGAAGGTTATTGTAGGAAGGCTAAAGGCAAGGATTGTGGCTTGGCTGTTGATATCGGCACTACTGTTATTAAAGCTAGTCTTAATGACTTAGTTAACGGTGAAGTTTTGGGTGAGGTTTCTACAATCAATAAGCAGATGGTTTATGGCTCTACTGTTCTTCATAGGTGGAATTATGTTAACAAGTCTAAAGATCGGAAGGATAAGATTGGTAATCTTAGCAGGATAGTCCAGGACTCTGTTAGGGGTATCGAAAATTATTTTGTCAGTAAGAGCAAGGCTAATATTCGCGAGATTGTTTTGGCTGGCAATACTGCTATGACCTATTTTTTTCTTGCTGAGGATCCTGCTTTGACTCTTAAGAGCAAGCCCAATTACAGGCTTGTTAAGAAAAAAGATGACAAGGTTTTGTTGCCTTGCATTTTTGAGTGGGTTGGCGGCGACATTGTTTCGGGCATGCTCTATCTCGGTTTTGATAAGTTTGACAGGAATGTTATGCTGATAGACCTCGGTACTAATGGTGAGGTTGCCCTTTCTACTAAGGACAGGGCTATTCTTGTTGCTTCTGCTTCTGCTGGTCCTGCTTTTGAGGGGGAAGGGTTTAGATGTGGTATGCCCGCCTTGAAGGGTGCTATTTACGAAGTTAGTTCTAAGAAGGGAAAGTTTAGATATAAAGTGCTTGGCAGAAGGAAGCCTCTCGGCTTGTGCGGTTCTGGCATGCTTGACCTTATTGCTGAGATGTTGGCTAATAAAGTGATGGGCTTAAATGGTAAGCTAGATAGTAAGTGTGGTCAGGAGGTTTTTTTTACTAAAGGTATTTCTGTTGCTCAGGAGGAGATTGATTACTTTAAGGAGAGTAAGGCTGCTATTTTTGCTACTGTTCAGACTTTGTTGCAGGAGGCAGGCTTGTCGTATAAGGACTTGGATAAGATTTATATTGCTGGCGGCTTCGGCAACTTGAATCTTGAGAAAGCCCAGTTTATTGGTTTAATCCCGCCTTTTGACAATTATGAGTTTATGGGTAATACTTCTTTGAAGGGTGTTCAGATTTGTTTAAAGAAAAAGAATTTGAGAAGGGCGGAGTTACTTGCTCGTTCTTCCACACCTTTAACACTCACCGACAGCGATGTTTGGATGAGGAATTATCTTGCTGCCTTGTTCTTCCCCCACACTGATGCAGAATTATTCAAGGACATTCTTAAGAAGTGCATGAAATGATTCCGATTTTTCCGGAAATTCTTCCTTTTTTTCTTAGCAAAGTTTATGAATAATTCTTATTAGACTGAATTTATGTTTTTTGAAATATTGCTTGCTATACTTGTAGGTTGTTTTTTTGGTATTTTCACAGGCCTGATTCCAGGTGTCCATATCAATCTTGTTTCTTTGATTGTCGTTACCGCTGCTCCTGTTTTGCTGCAGTATACTTCCCCCGTGGTTTTGGCTGTTGTTATAATCTCTATGGCTATTACCCATACTTTTCTGGATAATATTCCTAGTATTTTTCTTGGCGCTCCTGAGGATGATACTGTTTTGTCCGTTCTTCCAGGGCATAGGCTTCTTTTGCAGGGCAAGGGGTTTGAGGCCGTAATGCTTACTGTTTTTGGCAGTCTTTGCGCTCTGGGAATGGCTGTTGCTTTGGTACCTGTGATAATTCCTTTGGTGTCTATAGGCTATCCGTTGA
>JAUYDG010000122.1 GCA_030691925.1 Nanobdellota archaeon | reverse complement strand
ATCGACGTTGTGAGGAACACGATAAAAGATTTTGCCAGGCTTAAGGCTTTTGGCGATGTGCCTTTTAAAATAATTTTTCTCGACGAATGTGACAGCCTAACCAAGGAGGCGCAGCAGGCTCTGAGGAGGACTATGGAGAACTATACTTCTAGTACGCGTTTTATTCTTTCATGCAATTACAGCAGCAAGATTATCGACCCTATACAGAGCAGGTGCACAGTGTTCAGGTTCAAGCCTTTGGACAAGTCAGATTTTGAAGAGATACTGGATCTTGTCGCGAAAAATGAGAAGCTTAAGATAGACAGGCATGCTATAGACGCTTTATACGAAGTCTGCGATGGTGATGCTAGGAGGATGAAGAACATATTGCAGAGCTGCGCAGCAATCAACAAGAGCATAACAGAGGACCTTATCTACGGTTTAGTAAGCGCTGCCAGGCCTAAAGAGATAAAGGATGTTCTTGAAACTGCTGTTAAAGGCGATTTTATTAAGGCGAGGGAGAAGCTTTTGGATACTATGCTCCAGCACGGCCTTTCCGGATTGGATATTATTAAGCAGATACAGAGAGAGATATGGAACCTTAAGATATCTGATGAGAAGAAGGTCCAATTGGTTGATAAATGCGGTGATATCGAGTTCAGGATGGTGGAAGGCGCTGATGAGTTCATACAACTTGAAGCGTTGTTGTCAAATTTCATTCTAACATGATAAGGACTGCTATAAAGGCTGCAAAAGCGGCTGGCAAAATACTGGTAGAGAATTATTGTAAGATAGAAAGTGTTAGTGTAAAGCAGGATAAAAGCCTGGTTACAGAGGTGGATTCCGCCTGCGAGAAAAAGATCAGGGAGATAATACTCGCAAAACATCCTGACCACAGTATTGTTGGTGAAGAAGAGGGCGATGACCATAAGGATTCAGATTACAAGTGGATCATAGACCCCCTGGATGGCACGCATAATTATTTTTTCAAGTCGCCTATTTTTGGGGTTTCTATCGGCTTAGCATACAAGAATGAGCCTATTGCCGGGGTGATTTACCTCCCCATTTTGAAAGAGCTGTACTCTGCAGAAAGGGGGAAGGGTTGTTTTCTTAACGGAAAAAAGATGCTCATCAAGGACAAGCCTTTGAAAGAAAGCTTGGTTAGTTTTAGCAGCTGGTATTTCCGGTCTAATTCTGGGGATGCTCAAGCAGAGGCTTTAAAATTTTTTAGTAAATGTTTTGAGATAAGGGTCAACGGCTGCGCAGTGTTCAACCTTGCTGGCGTGTTGAAGAACACTTTTGGCGTGATGCTCAGCAAGAGCAATAAGGACTGGGATGTTGCAGCAGGAGTCATCATGATAAAGGAGGCAGGTGGTGTAGTAACTGATTATTCCGGCATTCCTTGGAAGCTAGGGAATCCTAATATCATTGCTGGCAACAAAACGTGCCATAAAGATGCTTTGGAGTTGATGGGATGATAGGATTTTTTAAAAATATCTTTAAGCCCAAGGAAGAGCTCGTTAAGTTTTCAGAGATAAACAAATGGCTGGACAATAATAATAAAGAGCTGCCTAAGCTAAAAGAGAAGTTCCGGGAAGTTGAGCACCTGAAAAATGAGATATCAGAAAACCTGAAAGTTTTGGGCTGCGTAGACCTAAGCCATGCAAAGGTCGAGGACAGGGTTAGAAGGATTGTCCAAGGCAATCTCCCAGCTTATATCAACGCACTCAGCCTTTTCCTTAAAAAGGTTAATCCCCCTGAAGGTATTGATGCTGTTAGCCTAGAAACTTTTTGCCAGTCTTTTGATAAGGAGTTTGAAGATTTAAACAAGCGCACTTTTAGGAACTTCCAGATAATAAAAGAGCTTGTTGGCAAAGAACTGGAAGACGTTGCCAAAAGCGTGAAACAGCTTGAACTGCTCGTAAAAGAGATAAAAAACCACACCAATAAAATAAAAGGAATAGCAGAAATAAAGGAAAAAGCGGGTTTTATCAGGAACAGTTTCGAGAACAAGGGCAGGAACCTTAAGATTAGGGAGGGGCTTAAGAAGAAGGAAGAAGAGCTCATAGCCCTTATCGAAAAGCTGAATGGGGATATCGAGAGGCTTAAAGCGAGTAAAAAGGCAAAGGATTTGGAAATATTGTCCTCTGAAGAAAAAAAAGTGTCCGGCAGCTTAATGGAATTAGAAGGCAAGATGATATGCTTATTTTCCCCGCTCCAGAAAGCGCTTAAGAAGTATAACAACATGTGTTTCATCAAAAAGGTTAATAATTATGTTGAACGGCCTGTTGACGCTTTGCTTAATGACCGTGATTTTGAAATCTTAAAATTTCTTAAAGATATCAGGAGCATGATCGAGGAAGACAAGATAGACCTGAAGGAAGACAAGAAGAAAAAAGCCACAGAGAGTTTAGACAGTTTGGATGAAAATTTCTTAAAAGAATTTGTTAAAGAGCATGCCTTGTTAAAGAAAAAGTTAGATTCTATTAAAGAAGAGATAAAAGCCAACACGGTTTTAAAAGAAATCGAAGAGCTGAAGAAGGAGATTAATGCCAGTAATTCTAAGATAGAAGATATCAGAAGGGAGATGAATAAAATAAAAGATGTGGATATAGAAGACGAGCTTGGTAAGCTGGAAAAAAGGCTTGATGAAGTTTTCAGCTGTAAGGTGAAGATTGAAAATGTTATGGGTTGAGAAGTATAAGCCTAAGACTTTGAAAGAGGTAGAGGGCCAGGATGAGGCAGTTTCCAAGCTAAAGGCGTTTGTACAGGGCTACAAAAAGGGCGCTGCACTAGTTTACGGCAAGACTGGAACTGGCAAAACCTGCGCAGTTTATGCTATGGCTAATGACCTGGATCTTGAGATTTTAGAGCTTAACGCTTCCGATGTCCGGAACAAAGATAAGCTTAACAGTGTTGTCGGCGAGTCTTCTAAACAGATGAGCCTGTTCAACAGGAAAAAGCTCATATTCCTTGACGAGGTGGATGCTTTGTCAGGGCCTGGGGATCGTGGCTGCGTGCAGGCTTTGGCAAAGGTTCTGTCTGAGAGCAGGTTCCCTATTGTGCTCACTGCCGAAGACCCTTATGAGCAAAAAATCTCCCCGCTGAGAAGGTCATGCAAGCTGGTGGAGTTTCCTGTGCTGTCACATCATTCTGTTTTTAATATTCTGAAGAAGGTTTGTGAAGGCGAGAGCATAAGATATGACGAGAATATTTTGAATGACCTTGCCAGGCGTTCTGGCGGCGATGCCAGGGCGGCCGTAAATGACCTTCAGATTATCTGTGCTACTAAAAAGGTCTTGGACAGCCTGGAGGATCTTGGCGAGAGGGAGAAGAAGGAGTCTATAATAAACGCCTTGAAGCTTATCTTCAAAAGCAGGAGTCCTGAAAACGTTCTGAATGCTTTTGATAAGACTGATTTAAATCTTGATGAGTGTTTGCTTTGGCTTGATGAGAATCTTCCAAGGGAATACCATGGCCAGGATTTGATAAGCTCTTATAATTATGTCTCTAAGGCGGATGTTTTCAAAGGTAGGATTACTAGGTGGCAGTATTGGAGGTTTTTGGTTTATGTTAATGACTTATTAACTGCAGGCGTAGCAGTTTCCAAAAAAAATAAGTCTGACGATCTTGTAAGCTACAAGCCAACCTCAAGGATTCTTAAGATTTGGAAGGCGAAGATGAGGAATGCCAAGAAGAAGAGCATTGCTGAGAAGATAGCAAGGAATACCCATACTTCTACCAGGAGGGTTTTGCGCGACACCTTGCCTTATCTTGAGTTCATATTTAAGAAGAGAAAAGGCGGGGATATTATCGAGGAGCTTGGCTTGGATGAGGAAGAGGTTGAATGGCTTAGTTCTTGAACTTATCTCGCAGTTTCATTGGTTGAATACTCTTTTTGTGATCATGGTCGCATAGCTTCCTTTTGGGAGCGTGAATGATAATGTGATTTTGTATTTGTTTTTTCTTCCTCTGTCGTTTATCTCGTCTGTTTTTGGCTGTGATATTGTGAAGTTTGCTGGTTTTAGCAGTGTTTTTCTTTCGTATGTTGTGAAGAAGTTCCCAGTCTGTTTTTTTATGTCAAATTCTTTTATTGTTATCCCTTCTTTGTTTAGCACATTATTTATTATGTCCTGTTCGAAGCCCTTGGAGTTGGTGTTTTTGTTTATTGTCTTGAATGTTTCCGGGATGTTTCTTGCCTCTTTTTCAGTAAGGTTTTTGTAGAATATCAGCTTGCCTAAGCTGTAGTCAATGGTGTAGATTTTTTTCTTGTCTATTTTGGCTATCAGCGCTCTTTTTACGCATTCGTTCCACAAGTAGCTCTGGTATGCAGATATCATGATTTCCCTTAGCTTAGAAGGTATTCGCTTGTATGCTTCCAGCCAGTTCTTGGTTTTCTTATATTCTTCTACGACTGGCTTCAGTGTCGGGCTTTTTATCTCTGTTTTTTCCAGGTTTTTCCAGTTCTGGAGTATTTGCGTTTTTTCTTTTTTGATCTTGCTGCTTTCGAATCTTGTGGATTGTGCCAGGTATATTTTTACTGCCTGCTCATATTCTTTTCTTATGAGGTGTTTTGCGATGAATTCTTTGTTGATGGCGCTTCCGAACCTTTGTGAGTCGAAGTAATTTGGTACTCCTGTTTGTTCTATGGTCTCCGCTTTTTTGTATACCCCTTCCAGTTCTCCTTTTTTTACATCTCTTACCGTGATTTCGAATTTATTGCCTTTAAGGTCCCCCAGCTTAAGTTTTTCAGGCACGTACCCTAAGAATGTTAGGTTGAAGTTGTTCTCTTTTAGTGTGCTTATCTCGTATATTTTTGGTATTGTTAGGTATTGTTTTGTTATTGCATGCCTGTCTTTCAGTCCTGCGATTCCAAATTCTTGGATTGGTATCCTATTTTTTCTTGAGAGGTAGTTCAGCAGTGAGAAGGTTTCCAGGCTTTTCTTTTCCAGTAAGTATAGTTTGTATTCTCCTTCCTTCGATGGTTTTAGCTCATTCAGCTCTTCTACTTGGAAGTCTTCTGGTTTTTGTTTTAGCTTCATTTTGTTTTAGTTATTTTGAGCGCGGCCGCTTTCGGCGGTCACTTTTGTTGGGCACCCGAGACGAAACGGGCGCTGTAGCCTAGGTCATCGTAGACACAAGCGCCGGAGTAGTCATAGTCGTCGCTGTAGAGGGCGAGCGCCCGTAACTCATCCTTATCGGTGTTACTTCTTAGGTAGACCCCCATTCCTTTATTTTTTTCAGTTTTGTCAAACCATATATCAACACATTTTGCAAGTTTTTCCTTATCCCTACCCATTACTGCAATCCAGAACTCATGATCCTTAGCTTCCTCTCTTGTCAAAGCTTGGCCATACTTGCCTTTTGAGCTGTCAAGCTCTATGCCCTGCTCAGCATCATAATCAACAGGTATGAAACTTTGGTTGAAATCTTGTGGAATGTTTTCCAGCTTGTCAGACCTTAAAACCAGTTTAAACTTAGTGCTGCGAGCCTTGTAAGCTACGCCCGTAACAGAAGCAAACCAAGTCTTAAACAATTCCGCATCATCGCCATTAGCTTCGTAATCAGCAATCCTCGCCTCGATATTCTCTGCAAAAGTAAAAGGCTTTCTGCCCTGCTTTTTCAGCTTCGCAATACCTTCCGCGAATGTAACAGCACATATTACTTTATACCTTGACTGAACTTTTACAGGCTCCTTCAGCAGCCTCTCTATACTATTTTCTAAATCCTTTTCTGGTACGAAAAGTTTAGGCAGTTTCATCACTTGCCCTGTTGATAAAAAGGTATTTAAAGGTAACTGGATTACGTGCGTTACAAAGGTTTATAGAATTATAACAATAAAAAAAGTTTTATTTCTCAGGTTCTGGCTTTTCTGGTTCCTGTTTTTCTTGTTTCTTGAACAGGTTATACACTATGTTGCTTAAGCCGCCATACATAGCTGCTTGCCCTGCTGTGCCTAGCGCTGCGAACTTGTCGTAGAACATGTCCCTGCCGTAAAAGTCGAACATGTATCTGAATATCGTGTCTATTCCCTCGCCTATGCCTCCAGAATGGACCATGTCGCTTACAAGCTGTCCTAGCCCTGGCTGGTTTAGCTTATATGCAGCATACTGAAAGGCCAATATTCCTGCTATTGACCATCCTATTCCTTTTTTGATTCCCATCGTATACACTCCCAAACGTTACTACTAATAAGTGATTATTAAGTATATAAACCTTTCGGTTACTGCCGGCAGAATATTTATATAACAAAAAGCCTTTTAAAAGGTATCATGAACAAAAAGACCTGGTTTATCATCCTTCTAGCCCTAACCTTAATACCTTTTGTTTCAGCCCAGATAGCAGAAGGCATAGAAGACACTTTGTCTGCAGTATTCAACTCAACAGGCGACTTGGCTTATGCAAAAGCAGGCATATGGCTACTAGCGTTTATCTTTATCTTCAAGTCATTAGAGCGGATAATGCCTTATAATAGGGGGGCAGCTGCGCTAGCTTCTTTAATAATCTCTATGCTGGGCATAAGGTTCATGCCCGAAGAGTATTTTGAATATATTGCCGGGTTTTACACCGTTTTGTTCCTGATAATATTCTTCCTAATCCCTTATTTATTAGGGAGTTTTATAGCAGATCTTAGGAGATGGGGTAGTGGCGGTAAGATATTTCTCATATTGCTGCTCTATGGGGCGATTGCCTATGCCCTGTTCAAATGGCAGGGTGTATTGGTAGAAGAGTACACATCTAGCGCCCTAAGCCCTGCATTGGTTTGGATAGATGAGAACACGGTTTTGGTTTTTGTGATAATCGCATTGATTTGTGTATACCTCCTTTGGCGCGGTAAAGGCGGTGGTGGAGGCGGTGGTGGAAGGATGCCTCGTACCCCTGGGCCAGGATTCTGGTCAGGCCTCGGCAGCGGAGCCGGAGGCACGTATTATGGGATGAAATCCTTGGGCGGAAGAAGCGCGAGGGGCTTGGCAGGCTGGTTGCAGAGGAGAAAGCGATGACCCTAAAAAAGCTTAGGAAACAGCAAATGCCGAAAGGGGACTGGCCTGGTTACGGGTAATAGTTTTTTCTTGTCAACGTTTCTTGAGCAGGTAGATTAACAACCCTGCCCCGCAGATATAAACAAATAACCTTTCGTTTTTGGTGGCATTGTCCCATTTTTCTTCCAGCTTATAAAACACGTTTCTAGGAAACCCCTTTAAAGCTGCATAGAGCTTTTCTCGTTTTATTCTTTTGATTTCGGGGTCGATAAGCTCATCGTCGTATTTTTTAACTTCTTTGTATAAGCTATTGGTCGGGGAGAAAAACCATTCTTTACCCAGCTCTTCCTGCAGGCTCTCGCTAATCCTGTCTGCTATAACATAATCTCTGTTGTTGTAATGGTGCTGGACTTCATCAAACTTTTTTTGGTAGTATCCTATTTCTTTATTTTTTTGGGATATGTACGCTTTATACTTGTATATCCCTTGATTGGTGCCGTAAATTCCGAAGGTCAGGGCTGAGATTACCGCTGCGTATATCACTCCTTTTTTGAGTTTCCTTTTCAGCTCTGATTCTTTGAATGTTTGGTTGTTAAGTTTTTGCTTTCCTCTGTTTAACAGCCGGTCATTGGAGTTTATGGTTTTTTCGATTAAGTCGTTTAGACTATCTGGCATTTTGACCACGCTCCTAGTTCTAGGTTGTGCTTCTCTAATTCTTCGTTAAGTTTTTTTGTTTGCCAAGAGAAGACTGACCTGTCAATTTTTTGTCTGCATCTCGCGCTTTGGCCTATTAAGTAGCTGACTCTTTGTGTGTATTTCTGTTTGATGCGTAGCATGATTTTTTCTATGCCTGGGCGGTGTTTTTCCTGCAAGCCTTGTATGTAGTCTGGGAATTTCTTGTCTGCTGATTGTTTAAGATCAGAGTATATGGTGTTGAGTGTTTGTATGGAAGAATGCTCGATAGGCATGCGGAATATGTTTTCTGTTTCTTCGTAATAGCCTGATATCCTTCTTTTGACTTCTTCAAATTCTTCTTTTACATCCCTTATGTGTTCGTAGCGCTCTATTGTTTCTTTGATCTTGATGTCCAATGACTCGCAGTTTATCCCGCCCTCTTCGCATAAGGCAGTGCAGTATTTTTCTCTTGTTTCTTTAAGTTCTGGCCGTAGGCGTATCAGCTTGCTTATTCTTTTTTCATTATCCCAGACGCCATTTTCAAACTGGGTTTTGATGTTGTAGTATTCTTCGTCTATTCTGCTTCTTTCAGCCCTAAGCCTGGTGTCGATAGCTCTATTCGATTCTCTGAGCAGTTCCAGGACCCTGGCTGTGGCAGGAGTGTAAGGGTATTTTGAGTAAGCTTCGAATTTTTTGGTTATCTCCTTTTTTATGCTGTCAAGATCTTCGGCAAGCTCCTTGTTGAACGGTTTTCTTAATTTGCTGTTGATATGTATCGACAGCCTTCTTGTTTGGTCGTATTCTTTTTTTATTTCTTGCTCCAGGTCTGATTCAGTATAAGATCTGGCTAGGTGGGATAATTTTGAGTCTAAATCGCTTGAGGGGTTTATTATGCTGCCCGTATTCTTCGATAATTCGCTTATGGCTATTATGGCTTTGTAGTCTTTAGCTGTCTTTGCCCGTGGTAGCAGGGCTTTTGCATTCTCTGGCAGGAGTTGCCCGTAAGATTCGATGAACAGGCAGTCAATAAGGTCAGATTCGTCAAGTTTTATCATTTTAGTGCTTGTGTTTATTTGTTTGTTGAGTATTTTTGATGTAAATCCTGAAAAGTAGTCTTTAGGCAGTTGCTCCCCTTTCTTGTAGCAGTAGTCCAGCATTAATACAGCTTTTACTGGGTAAGCTCTTATCAAGTCTTTATCTATGTTTTCGACAAGGTATTCTAGTATTACATCCTCATTTAGCCCGTTCATCTTTGATAATTGCAAAGTCCTCCTTACGCAGGTCTTCGATGATGTGGAACACCTTTTTGTCTATGACCAGGTCATTAATCTCTTCTACGAAGTTCTCAAATTCCAGCATGTTGGGAAAGATGGTTTCGACGAAGAAATCAAAGCCTGGGCTTATCCTGTACAGCGAGTTGACGTTTTTGTGTGCTGAAAGGAATTTTTTCAATGATTCCCTGTCCTTGGATTTCAGGACTAGGCTTATTCTTATGTTAAGCCCAAGCGTGTTAAAATCGATTAGGGTGACGTATTTTTTCACTAATGATTTTTCAAATAGGCTTACTTTTTTGAATACCGTGCTTAATGGTATGCCTGTCGAGTCGCTTATGTCCGTCAGGCTGCGGCGGGAGTTCTTCCTTAGCTCCTGTAATATTTTCAATTCCTGAGGTTTCATTTTTTTCCTCCTTTCTTGATATATTTCAGTATTTTTTCTGAGAGCTTTATTTTTTGCCCTGGTTTGATGTAATGGGGGTTTTTCTTTTCTTTGCCGGCTGTGCTGTATTCGGCCTGTTTGCCTTTGCCGTTTTCTTCGGCAATTTTGTCTACGATTAGGTACAGCTGCTGGTCATCTATTGCTATGCCTTTTTCCTTTAGGTAGCTTTTTGCCATGCCCCATAGCGTATCCCCTTTTTTGACAGTATACACGACTGATGGTTTTTGGGTCGCATATTCTTCTTTTGGCTTGTAATTCTCAGGTATTAGCGTTAAGGCTGCTGTTAGCACAGCGATGCCTGCGGATAGTGCGGCGATTGTCAGGGCTTTTCTTATTTTATCTTTGGTGTTAAATTTAGTTTCCGGTGTTTCTTTTTGCCCCAGTTTTTTTAGGATATCTTTGGATATTGTTGGGTAGTTTCTTTTCAGGTATTTGTTGCTCTCCACTATTCCTTTTATATTTTCTAATGTGTTTTTATGTTCAGGTGCCAGATTCTTTTTTTTTAATTTTTTTAGTATTTCATTTCCTTTTTCATGCCTTTTTATCCAGCACCATTCTTCTTTTCCAGAATAAGCCCGGCATAGCTCAGCAAGAATCTTATCAGTGGAATCTCCATGGCTGTTGAGCGTGTTGTAAAACTCTTCAAGCCTTTCCTTATATGTTTTCGTTTTGCGTAGGGCCTGATCGTGCTCTACCTCTTGTTTTGCAGATTCTTCCTGTTTTTGGATTATTCCTGTAAGGCTGGGCTCTTCACGTATTTCTTCATGTTTGATGATTTCCTCGATATGCTCTGCGTTTTTGGCGTTTTTTGCACCTTTATATTTTTCAAGAACTTTTTGATAGCCAGGAAGATATTTTAAGTAACATCCTTTTCCCTGTAGTCTTACTTTTTCGCCTACCTCTTTAACCATTTCCTCTTCGTCTATTTGGAGGTTGTTTTTCTCATCCAGAAGTTCGAGAGGCGCATGCTCTTTCCTTTTAGGCTCGTTCTTATCATAACCCGCCCATATTTCAGCATCGTAGTCATGATGCGGTTGAGGGTTTGTATAACCCCCGGAATAAGAATGCTTGTTAATAACGATGCTGTTTAAAACGCGCCTGTTTAGCTCTGTTAGGCATTCTGCATTTTCTTCGCTTTCGCGTTCAAAGTATTTTACACTTTTAATGTCGCCTTCTATCAGAATTCCTTTATTGCTTCCTTTTTCTAAAAGCCTTATCGCCCTGCCATCCAAGATGTATTCAAGGTCTTTTTTATTTTCATGAACAATCATCCTGTTATTCGTTTCACCATACAGCTTTGTAAGCGTCCTTACATCATCTGGGGAATGAAAAACGGAAATGTTCCCGTGGCTGTGCCAAATCCCAATATCTTCTTTGCCATTTTTCAGTTCTGTGTAATGCTCGCCATCACCCGAAGGTATTGCGCTTACAGAACTTATTTCCTGCCTGCATAAGTAAACATCCCTTGCTATATTATCATATTTTCCCTTGTAGTTAAATAAAGCGCCAACACATTCTTTATCACTGCCCACTATTTCTGAGACTATGCTTGCATAAAGGTTCATCTTGTAGAACGCTTCTTTTGTGATCTTTACAGTACTGATTTCAGGTAATTCCTTATATGGGCTGAATAGGGTTTTCATGGCACTCACATCCTTCGGTTTTTTTATGGCACAGGCAGCTCAAAACTTGGTTTGAGACTGTAAATCTAAGATAATCGGCGCCCTGCGAGCTATACGACATTTCTTTCTTGTACAGGGGTTTATACTTATCAGGATATGCTACTGCTTTAGTTTCAGAAGCCATCAAAGCGCCAACAAAGGCGTTAGCCATCACGACATTAGAATTTTCAACATTGGAACAGCTTCCCGCTCTGGGGCTTTGGTTTTTTTCATTTTCTAATACTCTCCTTGTGTCATATTTACAGCTTAAGCAGTTATAAAAATCTGCATAGGCATTAAACGTTGTCACAGAACCATTGATGAAAGGTATTTTATTCTTTGCAGCGTAATCACTCAGCATGAACCTGTACTGCCAGTTGTCCAAGCATGAAAAAATGATATCATACCTTTTCCTTAACTTTGAAATATCTTTTAAGTAGTAAGGATGGGGGTTTATGTATGGTTTTGCTAACTTGTTAAGCCTTTCAGCAAGAACTTCAGCTTTTTTATGCCCTATTTTGTTGTAATAAAAAACCTGCCTGTTGAGGTTATGGTCTTCTATCGTGTCCCCATCGTAGAGGTCTATGCTCCCGACCCCCATCAAAGCAAGGTTTAGGCATACATAAGTTCCAATACCTCCTGCTCCGGCAACAAGCACGCTGAGCTTAGAAAGGTCATCTTTTTTTTCATCAAATCTTAATCCCGAATTAAATCTTTTTTCAGCGTAGAGAGAAAAGTCCACTTTGTTTTTTAAAGAGTACTCATTATCTAAAGGGATTATAGCTTTTCTTAATTCGTCCAACAAGATTGCTGCAATAAGGCCGCTGGTTAAATTACCTTGTGGAAGATCTTTATAATTGTCCAGGGAAAAATCATCTTTTTCTAGGAATAAAACTTTTGGAGCATTTTTTTTAAGAATTAAAGCAGGATTGCTCTGAGGGGTGTAAATTCTTATGCTTCCGTTATTCTCGCTTGAAGAAGCGCTGATCAATTTTTTGATGCTATCTGTCTTTTTTGAGAATTCTTTGCATTTCTTTTTTGACTCAGGATTGTTAGTCAAATCGATGAGCAAGTCTGGCTGCCCTACAAGAAAGTCTATGGCCGGGCTATTGATGGGGGTTATGTGAATTTCTGGGTTAATCTCTCTAATTTTTTCTTCAAGACCTTTGACTTTAGCGCCTTTGAAGTTTTTTAACAGGAACTCGTTGGGCTCGTTTTGGTATGGGGTGTCGTCTATTATGCTTATATTTTTTATTCCTAATCCTGACATATAAGCGCACAGATAGTTACTTAGTGCTCCTGCGCCTACTAGGGTTATTTTGGCAGCTGCTAATTTTTCCTGGTCAAAGACAGCTTGTCTGCTGTAGTTTCTCATTGGTTCGCCACCTCTTTAGGGTTAAACTTTGTTACTTCTAGGCTTTGAAACTGGGTTTCTGTAAGGCAATGCCATGCGCCTTTTTCACCAAAGTAACCGTTAAGTATCATGCGTTTAGCTTCTGCGAGAATTATCCTTAGGGCTTCTTCTATACTCCTTCCTTTGACTGCCTTGCTGTATTCGAATTTGCCATTGCAGATTTTTTGGCAGGGCTTTCTTTCTTTAGAGGGCAAGGCCGGGTGAATGTAAGGGTTTATAACAACAGGGTCTTTCCAACTGATTTTCTTATTTTGTTTTTCAAGTTTTACACCAATTAGGGCCTCTCCAAACCCGTAATATTTTTTGTTTTGAGGCTCGTAAAGCACGTATGGCTTGATTTTTTTTGTTACAAAAAATCCTTCACCGCATATTTTAAGGCCTATATCCTCTTCATGGTCATAGAATTCTTTTTTCTT
>JAUYDG010000057.1 GCA_030691925.1 Nanobdellota archaeon | reverse complement strand
ATACCTTTTCGGGATGTTATAAACAAATTTCTCCCTGCACTTGGGACAAGTGTACATCCCGCTGTCATAGTCTATCTTCTCAAAATTAAGGCTGCCCAAAATCCTCTTCTGCTTGTAAAACTTCTCCAAGTACTCGTCTTCAGAATCCCACCCTGCAGGCTTAGCAGGCTCTTTCTTCTCTTCCTGTGCTACAGGAGTTACCGTCCCTTTACTGCTCCTTCGCTCCCTAGCGCAGTCAGGGCAAACTATCATCTTGTGCAAATGATCAAGAACGAAGCTGTCTGCCGGTGCCTTTTTGCCGCACCTCTTACACATAACCAATGGCTGATTGCTGGTAACCATAAAAAGAGTAGTTATCTAAGTTATATTTAAATATTTCTGCACTCGTCTCTAAAACAAGATTTATGGCTGCTTATCGCCTTTTACAATCTGCTTTATCCAGTAAGAATTAGGACGCTCTTTAAACAACCTCTGTTTATAAAACTCAGCCTTCTCTAAGCTTTTGGCATCTAAATGCGCCTTATAAGAATAGTATAATATGTGGTCTAGACTTTCTGTAAAGCCCTTGGATTCATACTGCTGCCTCACCCATTCAATCTCGTCTGTTGCCTTTTCATAGCAAGCCAGCATATTAACCGTAAATCCCGTCTGTTTAAGCAAACTTTCAAGCATATTTTCATTCTCTGTTTTAGACGCTGATTCTTTAAACAAATCATAAGCATGCCTATAATCATTTAGTGTATGATAGAAAAACCCTTTGAAAGCATCATTGCTTACCCAGACATGCGCATCAGACTTATCCTTGACCGCTTCGAATTCGCCGTTATTATCATAAAAAGTAGGGTCTACATGGCTTAACACAAGCTTATCATCAAAAGGTAGGACTATCGCGACCCAAGCGTGATTTATACCGTCAACACCACCAAGCTCTTGCCTTGCTAGGTAAATATTTTTCAGACCAGGATTAAGCTCCTGCACTATCTTAAAAGAGGTGATCATAGCATCCCTGTACTTGTCACAGTCTCCAATCTTATGATGAAAATACTCTTCTAGAGGCAAGTGCGATCCGTACTTCTTGTTAAACCAGTTTTCTTCATCATCCACTTCTTCATAAGTAAATCTTGAAGCGACTATATCCGCAACAGCTTTAATAGAATCCTTGACGCCCATACCATTAAGCTTATCAGCAGAATAACCTAGCTTTAAGGCTTCTTCCCAAAAATCCTGCTCAAACTTTTTAAAGTCCTTAATAACAGGATTGTTCCACTTACTATTAACATAATCTTCCAGGTCGCTAGCAAGCGGTACTTTTTTACTCGGGATAGAATCTTCAGATATTTTAGAAAAATCAAGATACTCTATGTTTCTGCCGTAAACCTCATATGCAGGCTTTTTCCTTTTCATCAATTCCTCAATTTGGGTAATTTTATCTTTTTTATAATCACAGGCTATGCTGCCTAACATCAAAGTATTTACCGCAAACAATCCTGCAAGCAAACAAATCTTGACGCTTGATAAACGTGACGGTTTCATAGGCAATCTTTAGAAGAAGGGCTATATAAACTTTTCTAGTATCACTACTTATAAATGGTAAATATAAGCTTATTAAACCCTAAACATGGCTTATTAAACATGGAAGAAAAACTGCCATTCGAAAAAATAGAAAGAGAAATCCTAGTTAAGAGAGAAGCAGAAACAAACTTGGACTACGGAAAAAAACCGGAAGAAAGAACTATAAAAGAGCTCTTGGATTATGGAGTAATAAACCTAAACAAGCCTCAAGGCCCTACCTCACACCAAATCTCAGATTATGCACAAAGAATACTAGGCATAGGACAAGCTGGACATTCAGGCACCCTCGATCCGAATGTTACGGGTGTCTTGCCATTGGCTTTAGGAAAAGCAACAAGGATAGTGCAAGTTTTGCTGAAATCAGGAAAAGAATACGTATGCCTGATGCACCTTCACAAGGAAGTCCCACAGTCAAAAATCTACAAGACTGCAGAAGAATTTATCGGAAAAATCAGGCAGACTCCACCATTGAAATCAGCAGTAAAAAGAGAGGAAAGAACAAGAGAGATTTATTATTTAAACATCTATGAGATAGAAGGAAAAGACGCCCTGTTCAAGATAGGATGCGAAGCAGGAACATACATCCGAAAAATCTGCCACGACTGGGGAAAAAAACTGGGAATAGGCGCGCACATGTCACAGTTGGTAAGAACAAAAGCAGGGCCGTTCACAGACAAGGACTGGATAACGCTCCATGACTTAAAAGACGCTTACGAATTCTACAAAGAAGGCAATGAAACACCATTAAAAAAAATAATACTGCCTATGGAAAGAGGGGTAGCGCATCTGCCAAAGGTATGGATATTAGACACAGCAGCAGACACCCTATGCCACGGAGCAGACCTATCAACGCCAGGAATATCAAAACTGCATTCAAGCATTGAAAAGAATGACACAGTAGCGGTAATGACACTCAAAGGAGAGCTTGTATGCTTCGGGACAGCCAAGATGGCATCAGAAGAAATGGCTGGACAAGAAAAAGGCTTGGCAGTAACGACAGAAAAAGTATTCATGGAGCCAGGCACGTATCCGAAATTCGTCAAAAAACAAAACCCTCAAGGCTTAGCAGCAAAAACAAGATAATCCTTGTGAACGCCCATCTTGTTGATCGTAACGTAAACATCAGAAAAGCCGGCAGCAAGCAATTCTCTCTTCAAAACATCTGCATCGCTGCGCTCGTAAACCTGCTCTAAAACTAAGCTGTTGCCTTCGCTCTTAAAAATCTTCAAAGAGATCTTATCCGGATTCGCATAATCAATAGAAGTGTTGTAACTGACACCTTCATGCTCAAACTTGCTCGTGATTGGGAACTTCCTGCTTTTCTTCGCCAAACAACTCTCAAAATTACCGAAGTTAAGAATGTCAAAAACAAAATAACCCGGAGTGTTCAAATTCTTAAAAACAGAACTGAAGCAAGATGCCCTTCGGCTTTTGTCAAAATTACCCATATACAAGGGGCTGGAAATAGCCGTGACCAAATCTACCTTGTCTTTCAGCAGAAAATCAGCCATATCACCAGTAAAAAAATTTACATCTTTGGACTTCTTCCTGGCAACAGAAATCATCTCCTGGCTGGCATCCAAGCCAGAACACCTTAAGCCTTTCTTGCAAAGCTCAACAACAAAGCTGCCAGTACCACAGCCAATATCCAAAACAGACTTGGGCCTAAAGCCTTTCCTGCCAAAATAGCGGAAAATGAACGCTACAAGCTTTTCAACAGGGAACTCCCTCTGCAAGAAATCATACAAAGAAGCAACGTTAGAGTAATCATCACTCATATACAACCAGCCAGCACTCCTTCTCATTCTTAATCGTTAAAAACCTGCCAAAAAAATCTATCAGATTGCTAACATCAACTTTCTTATCAAGCTTCTCTTCAAACTCCATGCTGGAGTAATCTATCCTGCCGTAGAAAACAGCATCACGGACGTGCGTAAAAAAAGACAGCTTGTCACTCAAAGAATACTTATCGCCTGACTTGACAAAAAAACCCTTATCGGTCATCACCTTGATAGTCTCGTACATGTCAGAAAACTGCAAGCCTGACTTGGAAAAAACCTCCGCAGGCCTGAACTCCTTCAAATCCAGGGCTATCTTCATCACCTTCTTCTGCTGAGGGCTCAATGCGTCAAGGTTGAATCCTTTAAGCTGCACGCCCTTGCCGGACTCCAAATCAGTCACGATATGGCCATTGTTCAGGTTTACAAGCAGATTAAAATCACCCTGGGCATCAGAACAAGACAAGAACACGCAAGGCACAAGGACAGTCTTAACCTTCTCCCTGCCCATAAGCTTCAAATCCTTCAGGCTAACCTTCTGCTTAACCAAAGGCAGCAATTCGCCCTTCTCTTTTTTAGCTTCGCCAGCAAAATCCTTCTCCTCTTCAGCCTCCTCGCTTAGAATCTTGACAGCTGCACCGCCATGCTTGCTGCGCCTCGGCCTTATATTCACAAAAACAGGCATGTCAACAACACCGGTAACAAGGGCAGTGCCTACAGGGATGTTCTTAATCTCCTTCTCAGTCTCAGAAGTTATTCCCTCAACACTGCTGCTGATAGCCTTGACATCATTGGGATTAGTGACCTTAATGATTATCTGGGTATTAACCTGAGACAACGAATTCTTCTCCACCCTGCTAGGCCTCTGGCTGACTATGCAAACTCCCAAGCCAAACTTCCTGCCTTCAGAGAATATCTGCCTCAAAACACCAGAGCTCTTGGACTCACCATAAGTCCTTTCAGGGATAAAATTATGGCCCTCTTCAACAACTAAGAAAAAAGGAGGGATGTTGCCCTTCTTCCTCTCCAGGAACAAGTCCTTGACAATCTTGTAAACCACGACCTCTTGGACTTCAGGGCTAACACCTTTAAGATTTATAATCGACACCTTGCCAGGCTTGACAATCTCAAACAAAGGAGTTGAAGCATCAGAAAACAACCCGAGCTTCTTAACATATTCCAGGATGTTAATCAAAGTCCATTTGACGCTGCTCTCCTCGTTTTCCAACTCTAACAGCAGTTCATCAAAATCAGCCTTGTTGCCAAGGTTCTTCAAAGAAGAGTACAACACACCTAATTGCGCGTTACTAAGCTTCGCAGGAAGCATATGGATAAGCTCAACAGGGCTAAGGTCCTTTTCGCTCAACTTCAAAGGCCTGCACTCAGGATTAGTCTGCACATCAGGGCTGAACTCCTGAACCTGGCTAAGATAGCCCTTAGGCTTCAAGCCCAGCTTCTTCATCTTATCCAAGTCTTCACTGTTAGGATACTTCAAAGTAGAATACTCGCCATGAGGGTCTACAATAACTATCGGAATCTTATTTTCAAGGAGCTCTTCCAACAGCACTCCAACAACATACGACTTCCCTGCGCCAGTCTTTGCAAGGACAGCCACGTGCTTTGTAAGAAGCTTATTTATGTCAAGAAAGACCTGCACGTTTTCCCTGCCTTCCAGAGTCCCGATAAAAGCGGCGTTCTTAGACCTCTCCAAACCCAGAGTGTCCTTGACAAACTTGTCATCAGCATAAAGCACTTCCGTCCCAGGCTCCAAAGGGGCCCCTAAGCCGCGAAGCCTGTGTTCCTTATCACGATAGCCTATGACATTACAAAATGCTGTGCTCTTATTATGGTCTTTTTCAAGCTCAACAACCTGGCAAAGGATATAATTGCCCGGCTTGTCCAGCACTTGGACATACTCGAACTTGTCAACATCCTTGCTAACTAAAACCTGAAACTCAGTAGTTGAGGTCTTGCCGACAATCTTTCCCACAACCATAACAAGAACATGCTCAAAGACGTTTATTAATGTTATTGTCCTTTCTTTATTATCTCTTTAATTTTGTTAACATAATCCTTGTCTATGACATAATCATAACTTATAGAATCTACGGTATGGCTATACAAAGGATCATAATACTCTTTTAGTATCATCGATGCTAATTCTTCAAACTTCCCCTCTTCTAACATCCTAAGCCAGTCTGCAATCTTCTTGTCATTACCGACACTTTTTCTCATAAGCTTTATCTTCTCAGCTAGTTCTTCCTTATAAGCCGAGTATTCCTTAACTAATCTCTTAGCCCTGTCTTCAAAACTACGGACAATCTTAACTTGAACCCCATGTTTCATATATTTATATAAGAAATCAGGCATCTGCACATGGCCGATACGCTTAGCCTCGCCCTCTATTAGGATAAACTTTTCATCATTCAATTCTTCTAATCTTTTGAAAAGCAAAGCATCAAACATCTTCTGGCTTCGAGGCTTAAGGCCTACACTTCCAAGGATAGAGCTCCTGTGCTGAGCCAAGTCTTCCAAGTCTAAAGAGTTTGGAAACTGTCTCAGGATTTCAGTCTTGCCAGAACCAGTCAAGCCATTAAGAACAACAAGCTTCGGATTCAGCTTATAATCTTTGAACCTTTCCAGAATGTAGTTCCTGTAAGCCTTATGGCCGCCTTCCAGCTGCAGAACGTCATAACCTAAGCCATCAAGCAAACCAGCCAAAGACTTAGACCTCATCCCGCCGCGCCAGCAAAAAATGACGAGCTTCTTATTCTTATACTTTGAAACAGCTTCTAAAAGCTTAGGAAGTTTCTTAGAAACAAAATCAAGTCCTTTATTGAAAGCCTCCTCCTGGCCATTCTGAGAATAAAGCTTGCCGATAACAGCCCTCTCCTCATTGCTGAACAAAGGAACGTTAACCGCTCCAGGAATTGTGGATTCCTCAAACTCTTTAGGCGTTCTCACATCTATAAAAACATAGCTGCCTTTCAAAGCCTCTTCTACTGTGATAGTCTTCATACTCGAATAACAATTTTTATATAACCATTAAATACTTTACGGTAGCATGGACGTTTTTAAAATAACCAAAGAAACCGGAATACCTTTAGTAGGCTGCATAGCATTCGGCGTCTTAGACCGTGGCACTAACTTATTACAAATAAGGCCCACTTCTCTTTGCAACCTCAATTGTACATTCTGCAGCGTCGATGCTGGAGTTTATTCAAAAGTTCATCCGGTGGCATACGAAGTAGAACTGGCATATCTGCTCCAGTGGGTGAAAGAAATCGCAGGCTACAAAGGACAAGGCGTAGAAGCAAACTTCGACTCAGTAGGGGAAGTCCTAACATACAAAGACTTTATACAACTGGCAGAAGAGGTAAAAAAACTTGAAAACGTAGAAAAGATGTCGATGCAAACCAACGGAGTACTGCTGACAAAAGAAATGATAAACAGGCTGGAAAAAACAGGCGTGAACAGGATAAACCTTTCAATAAACTCACTAGACCCAGAAAAGGCAAAACTGTTCTCAGGAACAAAAAACTATGACATAAAACACATACTAGAAATGGCAGAACACATATCAAAAAGTAAAATAGAGCTCTTACTAGCGCCGGTATACCTCCCAAGCGTAAACGACGAAGACATAGAAAAAATAATAGAACTAGCCAAAAAACTAAACGCCAAGATAGGGATACAAAAATACGAAGTGTACAAATACGGCAGGCAATACAAGCCAGCCAAAAAAATCAACTGGTGGAAGTTCTACAAGAAACTGGAAGAATGGGAAAAAAAGTACAGCACAAAACTGAAACTAACAGCCGAAGACCTAAAAATAGAAAAAAGAAAAAGGCTGCCAAGAATATTCGAAAAAGGAGAAAAAACAATTGCAGAAATAAAAGCGCCAGGATGGGTAAAAGGGCAGATGATAGGCGCAGCAAAGAACAGGGCGGTAAGTATAAATAATTGTAATGCAAAAATAGGAGATAAAATAAACATAAAAATCCTAGAAAACAAAAACGAACTATACGTAGCGGAAAAAGCATGAAAAGAGTGCATGTCTGGATATCAGGCAACGTCCAAGGGGTCTTTTTCAGAGCCAGCACCAGAAGGAAAGCAATGGACCTGAACATCAAAGGCTGGGTAAAAAACCTCGAAGACGGAAGAATAGAAGCGGTCATAGAAGGAGAAGACAAAGCAGTAAAAGAAATGATAGAATTCTTACAAAAAGGCCCTTTCGGGGCAAAAATAACAAAATTCGAAGCAAAAGAAGAGAAATACACAGGAGAATTCGAATTCTTCGAAATAAACTACTAAGAAAGATTAATAAACCCGGTCAAAATTCTCAACACTAGAATGAAAGTCCAAATAACCGAGACCGCTTTTAGGGATGCGCACCAGTCCAAGCTTGCTACAAGAATGAAGCTAGAGGACATGCTGCCAATAGCAGAAAAAATTGACAAAATAGGGTTCTTCTCAATAGAGATGTGGGGCGGAGCAACATTCGACTCCTGCATAAGGTTCCTAAACGAAGACCCATGGGAAAGGATCAAACAACTAAAAAAACTGATGCCTAACACAAAACTGCAGATGCTCCTGAGAGGGCAGAACCTAGTAGGCTACAAGCACTACGCTGATGATGTCGTAGAGAAATTCGTTGAGCTCTCAGCAAACTACGGCATAGACATCTTCAGGATATTCGACGCATTAAACGACTTCAGGAATATTGAATCATCAATCAAAGCAGTAAAGAAAAACAGCAAACTAGTCGAAGGATGCATATGCTACACGACAAGCCCGGTGCACACCATAAAATCCTACGTCAAAATGGCAAAGGAACTAGACGGAATGGGCTCAGACATAATCTGCATAAAAGACATGGCAGGACTGCTAACACCAGACAATGCCTACAAACTCGTCAAAAAAATAAGAAAAATAACAGACAAGCCAGTTAATATACATGCGCACTGCAGTTGTGACTTAGCAACAACAGCATACTACAAGGCAATGGAAGCAGGAGCAAGCATACTTGACACAGCAATTTCGCCACTAGCACTAGGGCCGTCACAGCCCCCAACAGAAACAGTAGTATCTGCACTAAAAGAAACCAAGCACGACACAAACCTAGACTTAGACTTATTAAAGGAAATAGCATGCTACTTCAAAATGATAATGCCCAAATACAAAGAATTCGAAAGCAAAACAACTGTAGACCCAAGAATATTGTCATCGCAAATACCTGGAGGAATGCTCTCTAACTTAGAAAAACAGCTAAAGGAACAAAAAGCAGCAGACAAGTTTGACGAAGTGCTAAAAGAAGTGCAGGAAGTAAGAAAAGACCTAGGCTACCCGCCATTAGTAACGCCAACAAGCCAAATAGTAGGAGTGCAAGCAGTAGTAAATGTAATGACAAAAAAAAGGTACAAGATAGTAATCAAAGAAGTGAAGGAATATCTCAAAGGGATGTACGGGAAACCGCCAGGAAAAATAAACAAAGACCTGCAAAAAAAAGTTTTAGGTGAAGAAAAACCGATAACATGCAGGCCAGCAGACACACTAGAGCCGGAACTTGAAAAAGCAAAAAAAGAATTAGGAGAAGGTTATTCAATAGATGATATAGTTACCTACGCTGTTTACCCGTTATCTGCGAAAGAATACTTTAAAAACAGAACAAAGTCCGCTTTATAAGATGGTAAAAATAAATGGGGCTGAAATAAGCGTATGCGGGATATGTTGCACTAAATGTCCCAAATATATAAAAAAACACTGCTCAGGCTGCGGACCAAATGACGTGTGTAAAATGCCGGGGTGTGCAAAAAGCAAGGGTGTAAGCATTTGCTTTGAATGTAAAGAGTTCCCTTGCAAGCTGAACTATAAGTTCTTCCAGAAATCTTGGCTTGACTTTCTCAAGTCAGATAAAATCGTTGGCTAAAAGGAGACTTTCTTGCCGGACTTGTCTCTCTTAAAAACACCGAATTCTTTAGAGTTTGCCAAACACGCGCCGTCAAAAACAGGCCCGTCAACGCAAAGCCTCTTGCCGTCAAACGAGCATTTGCCGCAAAGGCCAACACCACAGGCACAGTAACGCTCGACAGAAGAATAAATCTTATCCAAAGAGGTGTAACTCTTCTCAACCTCAAACGCTTTCTTCATCATAACCTCAGGACCACAATTAAAGAAATAAGCACCCTTAACATCGTTCTTTTCCAAATACCCCTTCAAAGCGTCAGTAACAAAACCGTGAAAACCCTTGCTGCCATCATCAGTTGCAATAACAAGCCTGCCAAGCTTCTTTAACTCTTTCTCAAACAGCAATTGGCCCTTATTTTTCCCACCAATAAATATCACAGGATTTTTTAGTTGCCTCGCCAGAAAATACAACGGAGCAGCACCAGTGCCACCGCCAACCAAAAAAACTTCAGCATCATCCTTGAAAGCTAAGCCATTACCATAAGGTCCTCTAATCATGACAGTGTCACCCTTCTTAAGTTCAAAAAGTCTAGAGGTATGATGCCCAAACTTCCTCACTGCCAAAACCAAAGGAGCATTATAAGCGATGGAAAAAGGCTTCTCGTGATGCCCCGGAACCCAAGTAAAAACAAACTGCCCAGGCTTAGCATCCGTGTCTTTGTCGAAATAAAATATTTTCAAATCATCAGCAACTTTCTTTATCTTCTTAATCTTGAAAGGCTCATAACCCATGACAATCCTATCAAGCGTAAGCTTTTCAGCATCGTTAGTGCCATCAGACAGGTCTTTCTCTAACAGCTTAAAATATTCTACAACTTTTTCAGTGCTCATACCAGCCAAAGCAGAGCCTATGCCAACAACAGAAGCGCCAGCATCCAGATAATCTTTCACATCCTTAGCATTAACAACGCCGCCTAAGCCGATAACAGGAATAGAAACAGCATCAGAAATCTCCTTCACACACCTAAGGCCAACTTTTCTAATCTCTTCACCACTCAAACCACCAACCACATTAGTCAACACAGGCTTCTTAGTATAAGAATCAACAAACTCCTTAGGATCACAAGTATTGATAGCAGAGATAGCGTCAGCACCAGCATCTTCAGCAGCCTTGGCAATCTCAGCGATGTTATCAACATTAGGAGTAAGCTTCACAACAACAGGAATGCTAACCACATCCTTAACTGCCTTAGTGAACTTGTAAGTAAGCTCTTTAGAACTGCCAATCGTAGCGCCATAGCCTTTCTCAGCATGAGGGCAGCTGAAATTAAGCTCCAAGCCATCACTATAAGGGGCTAAAACCCTGGCAACACAGCTTAGCTCCTCAGCAGTCTTACCAAAAATAGAAGTAAGCAAAAACTTGCCATTCGGCAAAGGATAAATCTCTTTCAATTCTTCAGCAAAAGCCTCACAGCCAGGATTAGCCAAGCCGACAGCGTTCCTGAAACTCCTCTTACCGACCTGGCAGATTATAGGCTCAACATTGCCCTCCTTCGGCTCCTTGCCAATGCTCTTAGTGGTTATTATCCCTAACTGAGGAATCCTCTTCGCCCACAAATAGATTATATCAGCAGTAGTAGTGCCGATACCAGAAACAGTAGCAAACAACCCCTTAACCTCTTTTTTACCAAGCCTCATTCCTCAACCATCTTTTCTATCCCACTCATAAGGGATTTTGTTATCATAAGGGTCAACCCTGAACTCGTCAGGCTTTTCCCTGTCATAAGGCTCTGAAGTGATATTGACAACTACAGATTCTTCATCCGAGATGCATTTAAATCCATGAAGCACCATGGTAGGGATCTTTAACAGGCAAGGCGAATGCACCCCTAAAAAATACTCGTTCACCTGATTAAACGTTGGAGAATCCTTTCTGCCATCAAACAAGACTATTTTCATCATGCCCTTAACAACAGCCATGTTATCTTCCTGCTTCTTGTGATAATGCCAGCCCTTAACAATACCAGGATAAGCAGTAGTGATGTAAACCTGGCCGAACTTCTTGAAAAACTTCTCATCACACCTCAGAACTTCCATCAAACGGCCTCGCTCGTCAGGGATTACTTTTAACTGTTTAATCTCAACCCCTTGAATCATAAAAAGAAAGGAAAATATGCACCTTTAAAAACTTTACCTTAAAAAAATTGGAAATAGAAATGTTTAATAACAAAAAAATGATGATAGATAAATAATGAACTATAAAACCATCCTCTCAATTTTTTGCGTGACCCTGATACTGGTAGGGTGTTCTCCCCAAAATGACATAAAAGAAAGTGGCGGTGTAGAAAAACCTTCACCAGAAGAAACAACTGAGACAATAAAAAAGACGCCTCAGGAAGGAACCAGCTTGAAGGAATACGCTGCGAAAAACTCTTTTTTCATATTCAAAGATCCTAATGAAAACGCTTTTACAGTAGAAATTCCGAAAGGCTGGCAGGTGACACAAGGATCAGGGCTTGTCAGGCCATACATAGATGCGGGAGTGTACCTGGAGGCAAAATCACAGAACGAACAAGGAATATATTACTCCAGCCCTTATGGTTACGTATACGCGACACCTAATGCAGTTCTAGAATTTGCAGGCTTCACAGAAGGCTCACTTTATAACCCTTCAGGCGGAATCTCCAAGCCGATGATGGTAAAAAAATATGCGGGAGCAAAAGAATACGTAACAAGCCTACCGAAAGAGTTCGGGATTAGTGCAGAAATCAAAGAAGTTATCGAAAGGCCCGACCTGTTAAACAAAAATCCCCACCCTTTAATCACGCAGCAATCCGCAGCAGAGATAATATTCATAGACAAAAACAAAGGGATAAAACACAACGGGATAGCATATGCCTACTTGGTTGAAGCATCAGGAACAGGCGTTTGGGCGGCGAGCTATTTTGACTATTACGCCCCTGAAAACCTTTTTGACGAAACCGAACTACTAGCATTGAAAGTTAAGGAATCATTCAAGGTCAACCCGCAATGGGCTGCAAGAGAAGCACAAGAGGTTGCGAAGAGAACACAGATAATCTCACAAACACAAGAAGAGGTATCAAACACGATATCCTCCACATTTGGATACAGAAGCAAAACAATGGATGACCTGGCAGACAAGTGGAGCAAGAGAACACTTGAAGTAGAAGATGTTTACGATACGGATACAGGAGAGCATTACACAGTCGACAGCGGCTCAAAATACTATTGGATTAACGATAAGAACCAAATAGTCGGTACAGACACAGAAGAGCCGCCTTCGTACAGGGAAAACTTTAGGCAGATGAAATGCCCAGAATGCCTAGAATAAGGCTTTTTTTATAGCTTTATTTCTTCTGAACCATGCTTCTTATAATAGCTCTTAATCTTCTTCAACAAATCCTCAGAAAGTTTAAGCCTCTCACAAGCCAGAGGAATAAGAGATTTAATATCAGTCATAGAAAAATAATCAATACTTATCTTTGAAAACTTTTTAGCAACACTCAGACCATCATCTCTAAGCTCTAACCTATCGACTATGCCGATAACAGCCAAAACCTCAGCCTTATTCTTTTTCAAACTGCCTACAAGGCTTATAGCCGAATCACCTGTTGTAAGAACATCCTCAAAAACAACAACCTTGCCTTCTAGGCCGCCCAAGAAACGCTTATCCTTCTCGCTTCCATGCTCCTTAATCTTCCCACGAGCCATAGGCAAAGGGTAAACCTTAGAATAACCCTCAGAAAGGTAGGACTCATAGCTAAACATGATATCATGCTTAGATTTAGTATAAGTAATTATCAACCCAAGCTTGGTCATACCCTCAGGAACACCAAGGAAATAATCAGGCTTAAGACCTTTATCATGCACAAAGCCCTCAACGTACCATTTAAATTTGTCAAACGTGACAACATCGTCCATGAGCTTCCTGACATTAACATAAAGGTTTGAACG
>JAUYDG010000034.1 GCA_030691925.1 Nanobdellota archaeon | reverse complement strand
ACCTCGTCTGGGTTTATTTCAAAACCTTCCTCTTCTTTCAATGGTACAAATACCGGGTTAGCATCGAAGAGTTCGAACGTTGGCAAGAATCCCATAAAGCTAGGTTCTGGCAGTATTATCTGTTCTGAAACATCTAAGGTGCAAGCAGTCGCTAATAATAATGCTTCTTGGCTTCCGCACGTCACTATTATGTTTTCCGGGATTGCTTTTATTTTGTTATCTTTTTTCAGTTTTTTAATTATCTGCTCTTTGAGCTCTATTCTTCCTCCCGGGGGGGAGTAGTGATTGCAGTTGTCAGCATATTTTTTTACAAAGCTTACTATAGGCTTGGGCAGTTTAAAGTCTGGCTCTCCAGGACCTAGAGATACTATGCTCTTGTCTTCTGATGCTATCTTTAGAAGCTTGCCTATTATCGCGTCAGGAAGTTCTGTTTCTCTTTCTGAGATGTCCACCATCTTTTTCTTATTAATTAAGCGCCTTTTTGTTTATATAATTTCCTACTTTTAAAAAGAAAAGTTTATAATATAGCCAAAAATCTGTTCTTGGACTGATGATAACAAAAGAGTATAAGTTGAAGTTAAAAAATTCTAATCTGATCCAGCTGTTGCTTGATAAGGATAATATTTCTCCTCTGGAAAGCATTCTGGATAACGAGTCGCAATACCTGAAGAAGATTCAAAATCTGAAGGATAGTCAGGCGCTGGATTTCGGTCCAAAGCTGAACAAAGTGGACCTTAAGGCAGAGTTTTTTAGTGTTAAGGAAGAGGTTGACAGGTTTTTGGGCGTATCGGACGTTGCTCAGCCTTCTTGTGATTATTACAGCATTTTCAAACCAGACATAAGCACAGTGCCTTTATTGGGGATGTATGGTTTTGGCGCTCTTTGTACGATAGAAGGCCTTTTGAAATTCCCATATGACCCGGCTAATGCTTTTTTTGGGATTATATTATTACAGAATGCGTTTTTTTTACACATTATAGAAAGGGGGAGTAGCCGTTATAACCTATTAACAAGATCTATCATCATGTCGCCACTTCATAAGTACAGGGCAGATGTTATCCCTGTTGTGGGCCATGAGTATGCGCATCATGTCCAAAGAAGGAAGCTCTCCCTGTCTTTGTTGCCAAAACGTTCTTATTTTGATGAGGGTCATGCGCGGGGCGTTCAGAGGTTTATCGCTAACAGTTACAGGAATAAAGAGAATAACGAGGCTTTCATGTATGATTACCTTGACCTTAGCGTGGCTGAGCTTAGGGTTACTTACCAGTGGATGTGCAAGAAACTAGAAATAGCGCCTAGTAAAAGCCTGCTTAAAATTGAGACAGCGACAAGATACAGGAAGCAAACAGGTCACTCTATTGGAAACACTTTATTCCTCTTGTATGAAACAAGGTTAGGCAAGGGCATCTATAAAGACTTGATTGACGGCAGTTTTGAATTTAAGAAAGTATATTAATAGGATTCTATCACTTATACTGTAAATCAGAGGTGTCGTATCTTGAAAGCGGTAAGGTATTTGGAGTCTAAGGTTCATTTTTTTGAGGATTCTTTTGTCAGGGCTGTTGCTTTGATGGTCGGAATGGCAATAGGCGCGGGTATCCTTGCTATGCCTTATGTCATCTACAAGGCAGGCTTCTGGACTGGCATGCTGGTATTGGCTTTCATAGGTTTTACCATAATGCTTATGCACCTTTACATAGGCGAGATTGCTTTGAGGACTGAGGGCAGGCATCAGCTTGTTGGTTATGTTGAGAAGTATCTTGGCAGTAATGCTAAGAAGATTCTTACTTTTTCCATGCTTTTCATGCTGAACGGCGCCTTAGTGGCGTATATTATCGGTGAGGGTGCGGCCTTGAAGGCTATTTTTGGTGGTGACAGCTTTGCTTTCAGCATGATATTCTTTGTTGTAATGGCGATCATTACATTATTCAGCCTTAAGGTTATTACAGAGTCTGAGGTTGTTATAGGCTTGGCGATGATGGTTACGATATTCCTGATATGTTTTTTTTCATCATTCCATATAAATTTTGACAACTATCAGGGCTTTGATATCACGAAGTTTTTCATACCTTATGGTGTCATCTTTTTTGCTGTTGTCAGTGGCGGTGCTATCCCTCCGATGAAGGCTGTGCTTGAGAGGAGCAAGGGCAAGCTGAAGAAGGCGATAATCTTGGGGACATTGATACCTTTGGTGGTTTACGCCTTTTTTTCTGTCATCGTTGTTGGCGTTGTTGGTGAAACTTTTAACGTTCTTGAGCAGGGCGTTGTTACTGTAGCCCTCGGCTTGGTCTTGGGTAAGTACATGAATGTTTTCACCAACCTGTTTGCCGTCTTTTCTATGTCCACCTCTTTTATCGCTATGGCCCTTATCATGAAGTGGGTGTACCAGTATGATTATGGCATGAGAAAGAGCTTAGCATGGCTCTTGACATGCATGATACCTTTGGGGATAGTCTTGCTGAACGTTACGACTTTTGTTCGCGTCTTGTCATTGATAGGCGCTATCGGCGGAGGCATCGAAGGGATTATGATAATCCTCATGCACTACAAGGCTAAAAAATTGGGGGATAGGAAGCCTGAATATTCTCTGCCTAACAATATTTTCTTGAGCGCTCTGCTCATTTGCGTGTTTGTAGTAGGTGTAGTCGTTACTATTCTTATGTAAGAGGTGAACATCCCTACAGCAAGCTGATGGGGTATTCCAGATAAATAAATATTATAAACTCTAAACTCTTTTATTGATGGTGAAAAAAAGATGAGAGAGCTGCTTAACCCTAAGACGATTGCTGTTATCGGAGCTTCTAACAACAGGAAGAAAGTAGGCTATTCATTGATGGCTAATCTTAAGAAGTTTAAAGGCGGCTTATACCCTGTCAATCTCAAAGGCAAGCCGATTCTGGGCAAGAGGTGTTACAAGTCTATTCTGGATGTCCCTAAGAAAGTGGATATGGCTTTGATCGCTGTCCCAGCACCTGCTGTTCTCCAAGTCGTTAAGGAATGCGTTGATAAAAACATAAAATATATTGTCATCCTTAGCGCAGGTTTTTCTGAGATAGGCGACAAGGAGGGTGAGAAGAAGCTTTTAGAGATAACCAAAGGCAAGGCCAGGATTCTTGGGCCGAATTGTTTTGGGGTGGTGATACCTTCGTTGAATATTGACACTACTTTCGCTTTGAAAACTCCAAAGGATGGGCACATCGCCTTTATTTCCCAGAGCGGCGCTTTGTGGGCAGGCATATCGATTTACAGTATGATACATGATTTCGGGTTTTCTTATTTTATCAGCGTTGGCAACATGCTGGATTTAGATTTTTCTGACTTCTTGGAATACCTAGAAAAGGACAAGAAGACTGAAGTGATAATTCTTTACGTAGAGCGTTTGGTTGATGGAAGGCGCTTTATGGATACTGTAAGCAAGTGCAGGAAGCCGGTCATTGCCATAAAGGCTGGCCGTTCCGAGGCTGGCAAGAGAGCAGCTTTGTCCCATACGGGCTCTTTGGCAGGAAGCTACGAGATTTACGAGGCGGCTTTTAAGCAGTCAGGTGTTATACTTGTCGATACTTTGGAAGAGGCTTTTGGCAAAGCTAAGTTCTTGCAGATGCCTGAGGGCAACAGGGTGGTTATTGTTACTAATGCTGGCGGTCCTGGGACTTTGACAGCGGATTACTGCGAGAAGCACGGCTTTGACGTTGTGAAGTTGCCTGAGAATTTGAAGTTTGAAAAATTGCCTAGGGCATGGAGCCATAACAACCCTATAGACATTGTTGGGGATGCTGATGCTGACCGCTTCAAGTACGTTTTTGATATCTTAGTTAACAACAAGGATTTTTTTGATGCTGCTGTTGTAGTCATGACGCAGCAGAAGATGATAGATATTAAAAATACTGTTAAAGAGATTGTTAGTTTTAAGAAGAAGTTGAAGAAGCCTTTGGTTGTCTGCTGGATGACTGATGCTGACAAGTCCGCCCTTGAGAAGGTAGGGATTCCTTGTTTTTTTGAGCCTGAAGATGCTGCTAGGTCTTTTGTTCTTAAGAAATGATTAGGTCTTGTAGATTTTGAAGAACTCGTACATCTTTACTGCCTCTTCGTTAATGCTGAGGTCTTCTACTTCTATTAAGTAATCTAGAACGCCGGTGAGGTCTTCGCTGTGTCTCCTTGCAAGGCCTTGTAATGGCGGATACTTCCAGGGTTTGTTCTCATCTAATAGCAATACAGGTATGTCATGATACCATGCCGCACCCATAAAAAAGCACGCATGTCTGTCCCTTTCTACGTGTGCTGGAAAATGCACAACTACTAAGTCATATTCTTTTATTTTTTTGAAATCCTCTGCAGGGTCTGATTTTAATATAAATTCTTTTTTAACATCTAATTTTTTCGCCAGTTCTACAACTCTTTGCAAGCCGTAATCTGTTGAGCCACAAAGGTATACTTTAGAGCATAACTGTGAATCTGTTTTTTTCTTGTTTTTCAGGTTCACAGGAGTTACCCCCTTTTTGAGGAATTCTAAGCTTTCTTTGAAGTCTGTGAAGTGATGGTTTGCTAGGCTTTCTAACAAGGGATCTTTCTGCTCATTTTCATCGACTACAATTAGATGGTTTCCCTTGGCTACAGAGCATCCTATCTCTGCGTAAGTCATAACTCCTCTTGCCTTGCCTTTCGGAAAGTAAGCATATAACACTGGACATTTTTCTGCCTCTGTCATATCGTCCATTACGAGTTTTGCTATGGAAGACTGCCTGTGTGTTCTAGGATCGCTGAAAAAATATTCTGGTAATGCTTTTATTATCTCATCCCTGAAAGCGTAGAATGAGCCTGCGAGGTATATTCTTGGTTTTTTAGCCATCGACAATCTGGATATTACTGGCGTTAATAAACCTTATCATGTCCAGGCGCTCTCTGTCGTATTAAAGGGTCATTTTAATATTACCTCCTTTTTTGTCGTATTCGGGTGATTAAGGCTTTGATGGAGCAAGCTTAGCCATCTGTTTCTTCCTAAATCAATATCAATTTCTGCTATTTGAGAAGGTGTTGCTCCATTGAGAGCCATGTGCTTCTTAATGAAATTGTGATAAAGCCTAAACGCATCACTCCATTGTTGTGCAGTTTTATCTGATTTAAACCCTCTTCTCACTTTGTCAAATTCTCTAAACTCATTAGGGTATCGCTCAGAATAAATCATCACATCTACTTTACGCTTAAACAGATTCGCAGTCTTTAACATCCCAATTGTAGTATGTTTTTTTTCCGTCAGGATATTCCTTTACGGATTCACTAATACTAAAAACCATTTGATAATCAGCTCCATTCTGCCATTTTTTCATTGCTTGTTCTATGTTTTTCCACGTGAAATAGATTAATTTATCAGGCCCGTCCTCACAACGAAAACCTCCTTTTATGCTCCACACAACATTCTCTTTTGTTTTATTCTCGCCGGACCACATAAGTAGTCCACGGGCGTATAACAGGGGTTCGGGATTTCCATTTCCAAACGGTCTTAGGTGTTCATATATATTTATCCATACTTCCTCACTTTGATCAAAAATGTTACCAAGAATAATGTAGGAGGGCATAAAATCTTCTTCTGTAAGAAGGCATTTGTCATTCATCCAATTCCTAAGTTCTGTAAGATGTTTTGTATCAAAAGAAAGTCCACATGCCATTTTGTGACCGCCACCGTTCAGCAATATACCTTTTTTCACAGCAGAATTTGTAGCCTCTCCCAAGTCAAACCCGTGGACGCTGCGTCCGGAACCTATCCAACAACCCTTATCTTTATTCCACCCGCATATTATCGCTGGTCTGTTGAACTTTTCTTTGATTTTTGATGCAACGATACCAACAACACCCGTATGCCACGATTTATTATTAAGGATGATGACTTTAGGTCTGTGAATATTCATTAAAGAACGAGCTTCAGCAATTGATTTGTCCAATATCTTATCTTGTATGTTTTTACGTTCGGTGTTCGCTTCATTGCATTTCTCCGCTAAAGGTTCGGCATCTTTCACTGTTTTGGAAAGCAACAATTTCACAGATATGTTTGCATCCTCTAAACGCCCCAATGCATTAAGACGAGGCCCCCATTGAAAACCATATGTGTTAGAATTCACTTTATTGGTTCCTGATACGTTCTTTAATGCCACTAAACCGGGAATGCGCTCAAGCTCTTTTTCGTTGTTTGCCAATATCAAGGAATGTTTAAGTAAAGCACGATTAATGCCAACCAAAGGCATAACATCTGCAAGCGTCCCTAATCCAGCCAGTAAAAGAGAACGATTACGGTTCCAATTAGTTATAGATTCGTCCTTTGCATATTGCTCACAAAACAGGAATGCAAGTCCAGAAGCACTCATCGTTGTCAATTTATCTATTGATGGATTTTTCACATCAAATGCTTTAGGGTTCAAATGGGCAGCAGCCGGATGCGGTTTATCAGAGGAAACAACGTTATGATGATCTATTACGATGCATTTGATTCCTTTATTTTTGAGCCAATCGATTTCGCTTATAGAGTTCGAACCACAATCCACACAGATTAATAGCTGGGGATCATACAGGTCAATACAACGCTTCAAGCCAGAAAGAGTTAGGCCATAATTATCAGCCATGCGGTTCGGAATGAACCATGAATGTTTTTCGAGTCCAGTAATGGCATTGATAAAGTCCATTAATTGCACAAGAGCAGTTATACCATCACAATCATAATCCCCAAAAATTACAATCTTTTTCTGTGTCCGGACGGCGTCCTTTAGGCAAATCACAGCTTTTTTATAATCAGGTAACGATGAAATCGTGTTGTGAATTGGTGGGCGGGGGTTCAGGAACTCTCCTATTTCTTCTTTTGTCTTGCACCCAGCTGATTTTGCCACAGCTTTCAGATATGCTTCTGGTAAATTTGTATCTGGCTGCATATATATTAGTTTCATAAACAATCCCTATCTTCGTATAATTCTATCTTCATATCCCTAAGATTCACATAGAATATGCCGTTGCAGAAGTGTCTATGGCATTCCAAGCCCAAGATATACTTTGACTTTATTAATACTTGATTCATCTATAGTTTAGAAACGTTATATTATTTATAAATAGTAAGGTTTATTCATCACCCACATTCGACTTAAGAATCATCACCCGTTATTGCGACAGAGAGTCCAGGCGATACTTTTATAAATTCCGTTCCAAAACGCTTCTATAAGGGGGTTTTGCAAAATGGAAACTGACTGTGCATGTGATAAAACAGGAGATTGTAAAAAAGATGAGGAGAAGAAGCTTGTCCCTTCTTTGGCTAAGCTGACTGATGAGGAAAAGAAAGAGCTTGAAAATTATGTTGAGCAGTATAGGGATTTCTTGGATAATGCCAGGACTCCTAGGCAGGTAGTGGATTATGTTGAGGAAGTTGCGAAGAAGAACGGCTTTAGGAAAAACCAGATATTCATAAATGACAACAGGTCTAATATCGCCTTGGTTAATTATGGTAAGCAGTCCATCGAAAAAGGCATCAAGATTCTTGGTGCTCATGTGGACTCGCCTTGCTTGCACATCAAGGTTAGGCCTTTCAAGGAATGCCCTTTGGGCGTAAGGCTTGACACTCAGTACTATGGCGGCATCGTTAAGTACCAGTGGGTTGACCAGATAGTGAAGGTTGTCGGTCATGTGGTTAAGAATGGCAAAGAGATACCTGTAGGCCTGGAAGGGGTTATTATCGATGAAGCGCCGCATATTAACAGTGGTATAGGCAGCAAGACTGTTAAGGATGCTTTTGATGCAGAAGACTTAGATGTCATAACTGGTTATGCTAGGAAAGAGGACTTGTTAAAAGACTTGGGCATAGAGGAAAAGGACTTCCAGAGGGCAGAGCTTTACGTAGTTCCAGTAGAAAAAACTAGGGTTTTGCAGGATCTGATAGTGGGCTATGGCCACGATGACAGGGTTTGCGTTTTTACAGAGCTCATGGCATTGTTAAAGTCTGATCCAGTTTCCACAAGCATGGTGTTCGGGGTTGACAAGGAGGAGATAGGCAGCACCGGGATAACAGGCGCCCAGGCAGTGTTTTTCGAGCAGGTTTTGGATATGGTCGTTGCTGAGAAGGAATGGAAGACCATAAAACAGATAACGCAGCCTTATGAGAGGCGTATACTTTCTAAGTCGGTTATGCTTTCTGCGGACGTTGACATAGCTACGACTTACAGGAGCGCAGGGCTGGTTGATGCTGTGAATGATACAAAGGCGGGCCATGGTTTGACGATATGCACTTATTGTGGCCATGGTGGGAAGTATGATGGCAACCAGGTGACTGCCCAACTTATGGATAGGCTGATAAACATGTTTGACAAGGAAGGGGTGGTTTACCAGGTATCCGGCTTACCGAGCAGGGTTGACAAGGGTGGCGGTGGCACTATCGCGAAGTATTTTGCTCAGAGAGGCGTCCAGACTGTCGATGCCGGAGTTCCGGTAGCAGGTATGCACAGCAAGACAGAGACGATACATAAAGGCGACCTTTACCAGGCGGTCAAGTGTTTCAAGATATTTTTAGAAAGCTAATCTGGAGACAGTGATCTTCTCCTCCGAAAACAAAAACTAAAGAAGGAATTATGAAACTGCCTAAACTTTTCGTGCCAGAGAAGGATTTAGAAAATAGTGTAGAGAGGCTGCTGAAGGAGCCTGTAAAAGTTCAGCGAAACTATGGCCTTATTGAGGTTATTAGTGCTGATACTTTTGCAGAGGGTATTGCACAGCTGAAAGAGCAAGGTCAGGAGCCTTTTACTTTTGCTGAGAATGTTGAGGCAAGGATTGCTGACTATGAAGCCAATGGTAAAAATGTAAAATTGTTTAATATTTGGCTTGATTCTGTTGCAGGCGTAGCGTACAAGGCGAATAGCACCAAGTTTAAGATAATTTTAAGGTCTGATAAGCTGGAAAATATTGTATCAGGGTTTAACCAGAGTTTTATACCTGTTAATTATGATGCTGAGCAAGGCATAGAGCTTGACAGCAAAAAAGGTGAATACAATCGAGACTTGACAAGGGAAGAAGTGAAGAATCATGAGTTTTGGATTACAGTGATAGGTGGTGATAAGGAAAAGCTTGCAGAATATGTTAATATTTGGTTTGATAAGACTGGTAAAGAGAAAAGTATGGGTGTTTACCTAAGGGATAACACGAGTCAGGATGAGTTGCGGGAGCTCGTCCTCAGTAGCGACAACAGCAACTCCTGTGCTGATGGTAACTACGACCTCCTCATCAGCAATGCTCGCTTTCTTTCGGGTGCCCAACAAAAGTGACCGCCAAAGGCGGTCGCGCCGCATATAGTGCGGGATATTTACTCCTTTTTTTTTCATAAGTTTTAAATAATAATTCATTCCTAGAAAGGGTATGGTTGATCCTAGGATTACGAAACTGGCAAGTATCTTAGTACATCATTCTATAAAAGTTAAGAAGGGGGAGTTGATAGTTATAAATTCAAGCTCAGAGGCTGCTCCCTTGGCTTTGGAATGCTACAAGCTTGTTCTGAAGGCTGGCGGTATTCCTTCAGTTAATTTTGTTATGCCTGGTTTTGCTTACACTTATTATAAGTACGCAAGCCCTCAGCAGTTGAGGTATTTCCCGAAACTGGCCAAGTTCGAGGCTGAAAACCTTGCTGGGATGATAAACATAGGCGCCCCGTTTAATACTAAAGAGTTCTCAAATGTTGATCCTAAGAAGCTTGTTTTGAGGCGGAAAGTTACTAACCCGATATCTGAGATTATTTTGGAAAAGAGATGGGTTGGCTGTGATTATCCTACTAATGCTTTAGCCCAGGATGCTGAGATGTCCTTGGAGGAGTTTGAGGACTTTTTGTTTGGTGCAACGAATCTTGACTGGAAAAAAGAGTCGAAGAAGCAGGACAAGCTCAAGAAAGTTTTGGATAAGGGTGAGAGTGTGAGGATACTGGCTGATGACACTGATATTACTTTCAGCATCAAGGGGAGGACAGCGATAAAATGTGATGGTAAGCACAACATGCCTGATGGCGAAGTTTTTTTGGCTCCTGTTGAGACAACAACTGAAGGCTTTATACATTATTCTTTCCCTGCGATTTACAGTGGCAGGGAGGTTAGTGGCGTTACTTTAAAATTTAAGAAGGGCAAGGTTGTTGATGCTAAGGCAGAGAAGAATGAGAAGTTCCTGCACGCGATGATAAACACTGATAAGGGTGCTAAGTATTTGGGTGAGTTGGGTATCGGCATGAACCCTTATATCACAAAGTTTGTAAAGCAGATACTTTTTGATGAAAAGATTATTGGAACAGTCCACTTAGCTTTGGGCAGAGCGTACAAAGAAGGCGGAGGCGTTAACAAGTCTGTCCTGCACTGGGACATGATAAAGGATATGAGAAGAGGCGGAAGGCTTTACGTCGATGACAAGCTTATCCAGAAGAACGGCAAGTTCCTAATATGAAAAGGTTTGTTCTTAAGAACGGGTTGACTTTACTGCTCAAGCAAAGGCCAACTAATTCTGTAGCCGTGGAGGTTACTGTCAAGGTTGGCTCGAATTATGAGCCTTTGAGGATTAGCGGCGTCTCTCATTTCATAGAGCACATGCTCTTCGAAAGTACTAAGAAGAGGACGGCCCAGCAGATAGCCAATGAGATAGAGAAGATAGGCGGCGAGATTAACGCTTTTACAAACAATGAAAAGACTTCTTATTATATCGTGGTTTTGCACAAGCATTTGGAGCGCGCGCTGGACGTCTTGTCTGATATAATACAGAACCCTTTGTTTGATGAGAAGGTGATAGAAAAAGAGAGGAAGGTCATCTTGGATGAGATAAGCATCACAACGGATGATCCGAAGGTATACCAGTGGATTCTTTTCCAAAAGCTGCTGTATAAGAAGCATCCTTGCAGGCACCCGGTTTACGGGACAAAGAAATCTGTGCTTGGTTTGAAAAAGAAAGATTTTCTTGACTTTTACTATAAATACTACGTGCCAAATAACATAATAATTAGCATAGTGGGCAATGTTGATGAGCGCATCCTTAAAATGGTTGAGAACTTTTTTACATTTCCTAGCAGAGTCCTCCCGGAGGCTAAGCCTTTTGTTGAGCCTAAACAGACTAAGCCGTTGAAGCTTGTTGAGAAAAGGAAGATAATGCATTCGTATCTGGTTTTTGGCTACAGGGCTGTTCCAAGGGGGCATCCTGACAGTTTTGTCTTTGACGTTATAAGGTCTGTCCTCGGCAGGGGCCAGTCTTCAAAGCTTTTCAACGAGATAAGGACTAAACGAGGTTTGGCTTACAGTTTAGGCGTTTATTACGATGCAGGCAGCGACTATGGGTGGTTAGCGGTTTATGTTGGCATGGACAAAAAAAACATCCAAACGGTTAAGGATATAATCTTGAAAGAGTTTAGGCATTTAAGGAGGCTCTCTGCTGCTGACCTGAAGGATGCTATAACCTTTATCGAAGGTGACTACATTCTTTCTAACGAGAATAATTACAACCTGGCTGACGTGATGAGCGTCTGGGAGCTGACAGGGTTGCCGAGCATGGTCGAGGATTATGTGAAAAATATTAAAAAAATCAAAAAGAAAGATATTAAAAGAGTGGTTAACAATTATTTTAAGAATCCTGCGTATGTTATCATAAAACAGGCTTAAAAAATGAATAAGATTGGGGGCCAGGCGGTTATTGAAGGGGTTATGATGCGTTCTGCTAGGAAGATGGCCGTCGCTGTCAGGAACCCGAAGGGCAAGATTCTTGTTAAGGTTGAGAAGCTCGACTTGGTCAGCGAGAAGATGAAGAAATGGGTTTTTATTCGTGGTATTGTAGGCCTTGTTGAAATGCTTTCCCATGGAATCAGGACTTTGAATTATTCTGCTGACATCGCTGCAGGCAAGAGCGGCAGGAAAAAACAGACCGACTGGCTGACTCTCACTTTGATGCTGATACTATCTTTCGGTTTGGCTTTGTTGATATTCAAATTCCTGCCTTTGCTGGTTGCGCAGTGGGTTGACCCAAAGTCAAACGTGCTGTTTAACCTTATCGACGGTGGCGTGAAGCTTTTGATATTCATAGTTTATGTTTATTCAATCTCTTTTATGAAAGACGTCAGGAGGGTTTTCAGCTATCATGGTGCTGAGCACAAGGCGGTTAACTGCTACGAGGCGAAGGAAAGCCTGACTGTTGGCAATGCCAAGAAGTACTCAACACTGAACCCTAGGTGCGGCACGAGTTTTATAATGATCGTAATCATAATAAGCATCATAGCCTACGTTTTCATCCCAAAAACCTCGCCTTTTATGTACAAGCTTTTGTACAGGATTCTTATGCTGCCTCTGATTGCAGGGGTTTCTTATGAGGTGCTTAAGATCAGCGCTAAGCATGAGTATAATCTTTTCTTTCACTTGTTTGACAAGCCGGGTTTATGGATACAGCGCATAACAACCAGGGAGCCTGACAGCAAGCAGCTGGAAGTTGCTTTGGCAGCCTTGAAAAAGGTTATATGAAGTTTATTTAACAAATTAAGAAATATATATTAAAATATAACAACATTTATATAAAAAATTTACAGAATTCTGTTTGATGATACTGAAAATAGTAGGCCTCGTGATATTAGGCTTAGTACTCTTGGTTGCGGGCTACAGTTTCTTAAGGAAGACTCCTGAGAAGTATTTCAGGAAAGCGATGTCTTGCCATAGAAAAGGCGAGAAGTACTACAGTTTGGGCGATGCTGAGCTCGCTAAGGATTATTATGAGGAAGCCGAGTTTTACCGCAGCAAGGCGGAAGATCTTAAAAACGAGCCATAAAAAAAGAGGTAGGTTAAAATGGATTGGTATGAAGAGCTAGATTATGAAGAAAACCCGTTCAAAGACAATGAAGACACCGAGCTTATAGGGTACGAGGAACTGGTTGATGAGGTTCTTTACAGGATTGCGTCCGGCAGCATGGTCTGCGTGGAAGGCAAGTCCGGGGCAGGAAAGACAGCCATACTAAAAGCGGTTCTTAATAAGTTCAGCGGCAGCGGCAAGGTTGTTTACCTTAACGGCCAGCAATTAAGCAACGGCCTGAACATAGAAGAAATCCTTAACAAAAAGGCAGGCATAATAAAGAGGATGTTTGGCAAAAAGCCAAAGAACATGATACTTCTCCTCGACGAGGTGCAGAACCTGTCCAGGAAGAACTGTGAAAGGATAAAATACTATTTTGACAGCAGCTTCATCAAATCTGCAGTCTTCACCAGCTCTGATTTTAAGCAGGCTAATTTCACTGACAGCCTGAAGGACAGGATTAGCAAGATGATAAGGCTTAGGGAGCTTACAGAAGATGAGGCTATAGACATTGTACAGTCAAGGCTTGGAAATGACGAGATCATCCCTGAAGAGGTCATAAAGGAAGTTTTCAGCAGGTCAAACAGGAACATGAAGCAGTTCCTGAAAAACTGTGAAGTCTTATGCGAGTTCTCTTTTAAAAACAACGGCAAAAAGGTTTTGCCTGAGCATACGAAGGAGGTTTTTGGCGAACAGGCTGCTGAAGAGCAAGAAAGCCCTGATTCATACGAAGAGGTTGAGGAGCCGGAATCCGTGATAGTGAGCAAGCAGGTCTCTGCTAAGCCAAAAAGTTCCAATAAAGCGTCTAAGGGCGGTTCCAATAGCAGTTCAAAAAAGAGCGCCCCAAAAGAGGGGAAAGAAGAAGCTGAAGACCCAAAGAGGGTGGTTGAAGAGCCTGTAACTGTCGCTGTTTCTGATGATTTTAAGCCAGAAAAAAAAGAGGTAAAAATGGAAGATGGGATCAAAGATGAGGAGATAGATATAGACGGTGAATTAAAAAAGCTTAGCAAGGCGAATAATACGGATGAGGACGATGAATCAGGTACTGAGGATTATGAAGAGGATTACAAGGAATTCAAAGAAGAGGTTGATGATGAAGAGGAAGACACTAGTGAAGAAGGCGAAAATGATGAAGACATTGCGGAAAAATATTATTAAAGGTGGAAAAGATGGAAACTTGGTATAATCAGCTCGGTTTTTACAACAACCCGTTCAGCATAAAGCCTGCAGCGTACCATGATGAGATTCTTGGATACAATGGGATAGTGGATGAGGTCCTTGACAAGATAAGGTCAGGAAACATACTTTTCATAGACGGGGACTATGGCACAGGTAAGACTGCGATACTGAAGAGGATAATAAACGAGTTCGGTGGCAGGAAAAGGGTTGTTTATTATAGCTGCAACAGGTCGGAGAACGGCTTGAATGTTGGCAGGCTTGTTGATGGCGGCAGGAGCTTCTTTAGCAGGGTTTTCGGCGTCAAGGCTAAGAACAGGATTCTTTTGCTGGATGAGGTGCAGGATTTAAGCAAGGATGATTGTGAGGCTTTGCACCAGAGCTTTAATGATAAGGCCTTCAAGTCTATAGTTTTGGTGAGCAAGGAGTTTAGGAAGGTGACTTTTGGCAACGGTTTTAAAGACCTTATAGGCGGGAATGTCATCAGGATGAAAAAGTTCAACAATGATGAGTCAGTGAAATTCATAAGAAAAAGGATGGGGAACTTGAAGATAATCTCAGATAGTGCTATACAGCTGTTGAACAAGAAAGCTGATGGCAACCCTAGGAAGCTTTTGAAGAGCTGCGAAGAGGTCTGCAAGTATGCGGTGGACAACTTTGAAGAGGAAGTTAATGAGGAGATAGTCAAGAAGGTTCTTGGCTGATTTTTTCTTTGAACTCTTTTAAGTCTTTTACTATGTTTTCTCCTTCCTTTTCGCCTTTCCTGTCTAGGTAGTAAGCCTTTATGCCTGCTTTCCTAGGTATTTCGTAATCAAATTTATAATGGTCGCCTATGTGGACCAGCTCTTGCGGTTTTACCTTTAGTATTTTGCATATTTCTCTGTATACTGATTCTTCTTTCTTTACGATTCCGAAGTCTGTGGTTACTGAGAATACCCTGTCAAAATAGTCTTTTACGCTTTCAACCTCCATCTTTATGTCTGTGAATTCCCTCATGGCGTTTGATATTACTATCAGCTTGTATTCTTTGCTTAGCTCTTTTATCACTTCTTTTGCTTCTGGATACAGCTTAACCCTGTGTTTCAGGTCATTCATCATGTGCCTGAACTCTTTTTTTAGGCCGAAATGCTCCAGCCAGTATTTTACATCATACCATCTCAGGTCTTCATCGCCTACCCTGCTGTACTCTTTCATGCACGCTTCTTTGGCTTTCTCAAAGCTTATCTTGTTCTCTTCCGCATATAATCTTGGTATCTCCTCAAACCATAGGACATCGTCAAAATTAGTGTCGAATATTGTACCATCCATGTCGAAAGAAATAATCATATTTGCTCATCAAGGTATATCTTTTTTATCCCTTCCCACCAGCCTTCAGGGTGGGTTTCTTCCATTGTTTCTATCATTTTTTGGGCAGTCTGTGTTTTCAGCCTTTTTTTGACGTTGTCTATCCAGTCCTGCATGCTCTTGTAGCCTTTTTCCAAATATTCTTTCGACTGTATAGCACATTCTAAAATGTCAGCGTCTTTTGCTATTATGGCCTCCTTGGTTTTCTCTTCGTTCATTTCCTTGAAAATGCCTTGCATATCTTTTTTTATTTCTTCAGGGAACATTTTTATCTGGTCTTCCCAAACTTTTTCTTCTGCGGCTTTGTAGTTGAAGTATCTTGCTGCTACTTTGTTCGTGTCGCCTATTCTTGTTTCTGCGTTGTCATGGAACAAGGATAGGAGGACTGCTCTTTCTACATTTGCCTTTTCCAGTTTCGCGATGAAATAGGTTATCACTGTTGATCGGTAGACGTGGTCTGTTATCGTTTCAGGGTCTTTTACACCGGCAAAATAATGCCCTGTCCTTTTTAGTCTGCTCAGCATCCCTATTTCGTAGAAGTATTTGATGAACTCTTTCATCTTTTCTTTTTCACAGCTTTATTCAGCGCTTCCATAAGCTTCTTCAGATCTATCCCGTGCGCTGCTGCCCCTTGCTCTATGGTTTCGAATTGCGCTACTCCGCAGCCGAAGCATCCCATGCCCTGCTCTAAGAAGACTTCTATTGTGTTTGGGTATTTTGCCACTGCTTCTGATAGGGTCATATCTTTGGTTATTTTGAGTTTAGCAGATTTTGCTTTCTTTTTAACGGGTTTTTTGTTTTTTTTGACAGGCATGATTATCACCTTTTAGTCTATTATAGAAAAGCTCTTTTAAATGTTTCTGATTTCTGTTTTTACGTACTTGCTGCACTCATTTTTTATAGCTTCCAGTTCTTCTTCGTTGTACTTCTCTTCTGTGATGTAGCTTTTGTCCAGCATTTTTTCTGCTGCTACAAATTGTTGCAGGACGTATTTGTTTGCGCCTGCTAGGCTTTTGGCTATTTTTAGTATGTCCTCTTTTTTGTGCAGTTTTGGCAGGACTGTTGTTCTGAACTCGTGCTCTAGACCAGACCTTATGACAGCTTTTATGGATTCTTTTAGGAGGTCATTATTTACTTTTGTATTGATTGTCTGTTCGTACTTTTCAAATACGTTTTTTATGTCCATTGCTATGAAGTCTAGGAGCTTATTGTCTATCAGGTGTTTTAGCATTTCCGGGTTGCTGCCGTTGGTGTCGAGCTTTACTTTCAGCTTCCTGTCTTTTATTCTTTTTATGAACCTTGGCAGGTCTTTGTGCAGTGTTGGCTCTCCCCCGGTTATGCATACGCTGTCCACAAGCCCTTTTCTTTCTTCCAGCTTGTTTATCACGTAGTCTTCTAATATGTCTTGTGAGCCATCATCTATAACTAGCCCGGGATTGTGGCAGTAGCCGCATCTGAAGTTGCATCCGGATAAGAATATTACAGAACATATCTTTTCAGGGTAGTCTATCAGTGATGTTTTTTGGAATCCTCTTATTTGCATATCAGTTTTTCCTGAGCGACCTTGCCAAGGCGCTTGCTTCTGAGAGATGTTTCTTCATTAAAAACTTTTCTTTCCTTGAACTCTTCTTTCTTGCCAAGGTTCCATTGCTGGACAGGTCTTAAATAACCTACAATCCTGCTGTAAACCTCACATTTGGTCCTTTCCATTATTTCACCTCTTTATAACCGATTTCTTCATCGCATTTTGGGCAGTACTCATGCTCCCCTGCCAGATAGCCATGTTTTGGGCATATGCTAAAGGTAGGCGTGAGTGTGAAGTAAGGTATCTTGAAGTTCTCGGCTATTTTCCTAACAAGGGCTTTCGTTGCTTCTACTGAGCTTATTTTTTCTCCTAGGAAGCAGTGCATTACTGTACCACCCGTATATTTTGATTGAATCTCATCTTGTAGTATTAACGCTTCGAAAATGTCATCAGTATGGCCTACGGGCAGCTGGGTAGAGTTGGTGTAAAACGGGGCAGCCTTCTTTTCTCTGTAGGCTTTCTCATTCGCGACAATTATCTCAGGATACATTTCTTTATCTTTCTTCGCGAACCTGTAAGTTGTGTTATGTAAACAAATTAGACAGTCTCCGCCTAAGAAGTTTTCTACAGTATCACCATTTACATTAACTTCAAAATCATATACATATTTTGGGGTGCTTACTTTCTCAATACTTGTTATCTTATCCCAGAATATATCTGAGTCTACTATCCTCTTTAAACTCTCGATTTCTGCATTCTTCAATTTTGAACTTATTTGAGTTATTATTCGTTTTAGATAATGTACGCTTATACTATTCTTCCTAACGTTTCTGTTAAAGCTGTCTTTGTCTATCCCAACTTCTTTTAATTTGATTTTATGTTTCTTGAGTATATTTTTAATGATTTTAGGCATTTCCGGAACTGTCTCTTTTCCCGAATTAGTTATTTTTTTATTAAATTTTTTGCCTAAGATAAGTTTAAAATATTTCTTGAGGTATTCTGCGCCAGAAATTTCCAACACATATCCATCAGCCCAGTTAGGGTTAGTTTTTGATTTATTATCTTTTTTT
>JAUYDG010000015.1 GCA_030691925.1 Nanobdellota archaeon | reverse complement strand
CAGGGTTCCGTTAATGGAAAAACGTTAATAGGCTTGAATGAGATAAACATCCATTATATTCCGCCTTGTGCTATAAGGTTTGACGTTGATGTCAATAAGAAGTCGGTAGTTAGAGAGTGCGTAGGCGATGGTCTTATAGTCTCTACGCCTTATGGATCTTCAGGCTATTTCTCTTCGATAACGAGGAAGACTTTTGATAAAGGCATGGGCATAGCTTTCAACAATCCTGTAAACGCTATGGCTGAGGTGATAGTGCTTGAGTCTTCTAAGATAAAGGTTAAGATTGTCAGGGGTCCAGGTGTCATGTGCGCTGACTGCAACAGGCAGGTTATCCCTTTGAAAAAGGGCGATGTTGTCAGGATTCAGAAGCATGCTCGTCCTGCGAGGATAATGCAGTTGTATGGAGAAATGAAGGTGAGAATATGATAGAATACGACGAATTTGGTCCGGAAAAAATCTTTGAAGTTTATAATCCAAAAGTAGGCATGCGTGGATTTCTAGTGATCGACAATATTGCGCTTGGTCCTGGCAAGGGGGGCGTCAGGATGACTCCCAGCGTTGACAAAGAAGAGGTTTTCAGATTGGCTAGGACTATGACCTGGAAGAATGCGATGGCCGAACTTCCTTTCGGCGGAGCTAAAGGAGGCATAATAGCTGATCCTAAAACTTTTGATCTGAAAAGGAAGAAACTTATTGTTGAGGCTTATGCTAAGGCTTTGAAAGTAGTCTGTCCTAGCATGTACGTTTCTGCTCCTGACATGAACACTGGTGAGAAAGAGATGGAGTGGTTTGCCAAGGCTAACGGCTCTATGAAATCCTGCACAGGAAAGCCTAAGAAGCTTGGGGGCATACCTCACGAGCTCGGCTCTACGGGTTTTGGCGTTTACCATTCTGCTTTGGTTGCTATTGAGCATATGGGCTGGAAGCCTGGCGAGATTACTTTTGCTGTTGAAGGCTTTGGCAATGTTGGTAGTTTTGTTGCTAAATTTTTGACAGAGAAAGGCGCTAAGCTTGTAGCAACATCAGATTCTAAAGGCGTGATTTACAGCAAAGAAGGACTTGATTTTAAGAAGCTTTCAAAAATAAAGGAAGAGACCGGCGCTGTCACAAATTACCCTGGCAGTATTAAAAGCAGTTGCGAGAGCATACTTGATGTAGAAGCTGATGTACTTGTCACGGCAGCGATACCTGACCTGGTTACTTTTGCTAATGTTAATAGGGTTAGGGTTAAGCTGGTGGTCGAAGGCTCTAACATTGCTATGACTCCTGAGATTGAAAAGGTGTTACATGACAAAGGTATACTGGTTGTTCCTGATTTTGTTGCTAATGCTGGGGGGGTAATCTCTTCTTACGTGGAATACATTCATGGAACTCCTGAAAAGATGTTCAGGCTTGTAGAGCAGAAGGTGAGGAAGAATACAGACCTAGTTTTGAAGACTGCTAAGAAAGATGCGGTCTTGCCTAGGGATGCAGCGATGAAGATTGCCCAGGAAAGGGTCAGGAAAAAGATGAAATAATTAATCTTTTTTAGAAAATATATAACTTGCCAAAAATCTTAAAATAAACATGGTACTAAAGATAGACTATAATAAGTGTTGCTGGAAAGACGGTAAATGCACGAGCTGTGGTTGTGGTACTTGTAAAGGCTGTGTAGAAGCCTGTCCAGTAGGGGCGCTTAAAAGAGGAAAATTGGTCCAATTTGACAAGTCCAAATGCATAGAGTGCGGCGCATGTGTTGACGCATGTAAGTATCATGCTATTTCTTTAGTCTAAAACTTAGTCGATAAGGTCGTATGATTGTAAGGGGTAGCCGATAAACAAGAATGTTGATTGCTGTTAAGAGAATGCCGGTTTTTTGCAAATTCTAAAAATGTTAATGTTTTTCTTGTCTTCTTTTCAGAAGTTTGTATTATTTTAATTGCTGATGTAAACCTAGCTTTTCCACCCTTCTTTTTCAACAAACTGACATTCGTTGTTTATACACTTGCAAGAACCAGGAGGCATATTGCATAGCGCTATTTCTTTGCATTCTGATTTGATGTTAATGCATCCACAGCTACATTCGAATTTGCAGTCAGAATCAACAGCGCATTCCTTATTCAAATCTTTTTGAGGGGCAATCTTTTGGGGTTCAGTTTCTTTTGTACAACCCGCTATGAGAATCAGCAGTACAAATAAAATTACAAAAAAAATATTTTTTATCATTCGCATATTCACTTAGAGGTGATATAATATAATAATCTTCCTGTTTTTCCGAACCAGTTCCAAAGCCCTGCAAACACCCACCTTAAGATGTAGGCCTGAGAGGATTGCATCTGAAGCGTTGGGAGTTATAAAGAAAATTCTTTTACCAGCATTACGAAGATAGCGTTTGTCCAGCCGAAGCCGGTCTGGATAGGGTATCGTCCTTCTTTGCCGATGTCGCTTTTTACCACGTTGTATTTCTCCCAGAACTTTCCTGTTTTCAAGAAAACTTTCTTGTTGAGGTCAAGCCATTTTATTGCTAGCCTTTCTGCTTCGCTTTTGAAGCCGTAATTCAGCAGGCCTTTGATGGTTATCCATTGCTGGTTGGCCCAGCCGTTGGGGTAGTCCCATTGCTTGAACTCTTTTGATAATCCTGATTTTTGCGTGTTTGCTAACCCTCCTTCGTAATAGAATTTCCTGATGCTCTTCAGCATTTTCTTCGCTTGGCTTTCTGTAGCAAGATTAGCCCATAAGGGGTAGAAGCCTGCTAGTGAGTAGAAGCTGCTTTGCTTTTTGTTTTTGTAGTCGTAATCGAAGAAGAAGCCTTTCTTTTCATTCCACATGAGGTTTAGCATGCTTTTTTTCCTTTTGTTCGCTTTGTTTAGGTATGCTCTTTCTTTTTTCTTGTTGTTAAGGATATTATAGATGTTGGCAAGGTCTGTCTCGTACTTGTAAAGGCAGGAGTTCAGGTCAACTGGAAGGTAGTCTAGGCAACGGTCGTGGAACCTTGATGTCATGTCCCAGCCGGACTCGTGCTCAGCTGTGAAATGGGTCCAGAAGTGGTCGCAGTACCTTGATAACCCTTTGTGGACAAGATGCGTATCATCTTTCATCCAGTAGTCTTTCAGCTCTTCTTCAGCTGTTCTTGCTACGTTGCTAAGCCACTGCTTGTCCTTGGTATCTTGGAAGACCTCTGATGCCATTGAAGTGAGGAAGGGAGGCTGTGATATCCCAAGGTTGTAGAACCTGTTTCTCGAGGGGATTATTCCGAATCTTTTGTGAAGGTGGATGAGGTTGTCTACCATTCCTTTTGCCAAGCGGACTTTACCTGACGCAACCAGGCCGAGGATTGTGAAATAGCTGTCCCAGTAGAATTGGTCATTCTTGAATAGGTTGCTGTTTGGTGATACGAACTTGTTAGGCAGCCCGATATGGGTCTTTTCGTCCTTTGGGAGGTAGAAAGTTATCTTCTTCCAGTGCTTGTTTATGTAGTCTAGGCATTGCCTGTAATCCTCTTTTTTTATCATGCCATGATACTATACTTCTTTTTATAAAAGCCTTTCTGAAAAAAGATTTAAGCACAAGTTTTAAATAAAATAAAATATTATTTAAATCAAAAAGATGGTACGTACTCATAGGGTTTTGGAACAGGAAGGTAAAAAAGTAATCCTTTTAGGCAATGAGGCTATTGTTAGGGGCGCTTTGGAGGCTGGAGTTGGCTTTGCTGCTGCCTATCCTGGGACGCCTTCTTCTGAGATTCCAGACACTTTTTTTGCCATTAACGAATTTTTGAAGCAGAGAGGGATGTATTTTGAGTATAGCACTTATGAGAAGTGCGCTGTTGAGTCTGCTGCTGGCGCTGCTTTTTGTGGTGTTAGGTCTATTACCAGCATGAAGCATTTTGGCATGAACGTTGCTTCGGATTCGGTATTCCCTCTGCCTTACCATGGCGTCGAAGGGGGTATGGTTATCATAACAGCTGACGATCCTGGCTGCTGGTCTTCTGGCCAGTCAGAGCAGGATAGCAGGTGGTTTGCGAGGATAGGCCATATGCCTATGCTAGAGCCTTCCGATCCTCAGGAATGCAAGGATTTTACTAAGCTGGCTTTTGAGCTTTCTGAAAAGTTTAAGGTTCCAGTCTTTCTTAGGACAACTACAAGGGTTAATCATGTTTCTGGTGTTGTGATGCTTGGCAAGGTTCCTCAGCCTAAAACAAAAGGGAGATTTTCTTCTAAGGATAAGTGGCAGAACATGCCTCCAGCGTTGTTGAAGAGGCACCTAGAGCTTCATGATATGATGAAAAAGATTCAGGAGTGGGGCGAGAATTCTAAAATTAACAAAGTTGTCAAGGCTAAGTCTGATTTTGGTGTTATAACTAACGGCGTTGCTTTTTACTATGTCATGGAGGCTTTGGGGTCTTTGAAGATCAAGGCTTCTGTCCTGAAGCTTGGGATGACATGGCCTTTGCCTGAAGAGAAGATAAGGTCTTTCATAAAAAATCTGAAAACTGTGATGATAGCAGAGGAGCTTGAGCCTATTATCGAAGCCGAAGTTGAGAGGATAGCAAAGAGTGTAAACCCGAAGCTGAAGATTATTGGCAAAGACCTCTTGCCTTGTAAAGGTGAGTATAGGACAGAAGAGGTAGAGTATGCCCTAAGCAAGATTTTTGGAAAAAAGATTACCAGTAAAACTTCTTGCTTCTGCGAAGAGGCGCTTGAGAAGGTTGCTATCAAGAGGCAGCCTACGCTTTGCCCTGGTTGCCCGCACAGGTCTACCTTTTACGCTGCTAAAGTTTCCAGCCCTGAAGGGACTGTTTTTGGCGGGGACATAGGCTGTTATATAATAGGGATTTTCAAGCCTTTGGAGACTCAGGACTTCATAGTCTCGATGGGTGCTGGCGGCGGAATATCCCATAGCATTTCAAAAGTTTCCGACCAGAAAGTCGTGGCCTTTGTGGGTGACAGCACTTTCTTCCACGGAG
>JAUYDG010000014.1 GCA_030691925.1 Nanobdellota archaeon | reverse complement strand
TGTCAGAGTGAATCAAGCTGCTGATTTAGCCCTGCTGCTTTTCAATTTTATATACTTGTTAATGTACCTGAAAATAAGATAGACTCCTGTAAGCTCAAACGTGCCGGGGCTGATGATGTAAGCGCTTGCGAGAATGAACTTAAGCTTAGACTCCTTAGGGTGCTTCATCGCGTAAGATGCCTGGCTGATAATAAAATCTATATCCTGTTTCATAAATTCGTAGAGCTTAGTCCTCTTCAGCTTATGGCCGATAAAGACAAGTTCTTTTGCCTTCTGTTCAACCTTCCTGACATTACCAATAGCCTTAACAAGCTCGCTGTACGTCTTCTGCGCCTGGCTTACTAAAATCTTTTCTTCTTCAAACTCTCTCTTAGGGATCTCCACCCCTTTCAGCTCGGTAGCCGTTTCCTTAAGGATATTCAGGAAGAACTTGCTCTGCTCGATCTCCCTCTTGCACTCATCCTTGAGCCGCTTATAATTCAACTGCCTAAAAATCCCAAGCTCAACCCTGTTAAGGATCTCAAGCTGCCTATCAGTAGTCTTATTGATATTATCAATCTGCTCACCAATAAGCCTAAGGTTAACAAACCTAGACAAGAAATCAATCTCCTGCTTAAGCCTCCTATTAACATCCCGCTCTTTTCTGAGCAGAAGCCTCAGCTCTTTAAGGTAAGCCCTGTTCATACCAAAGCGGTCAAGCTTGCTTATCAAGTGATACTTCTGGCTGTGAAGCCTGATCTTTTCCCTGAACAAAGAAAATAGCTCCATAGTATCTTTTGTTTTATAAGCGGGAAACCTTTTTATAACTTTCTAACCCTTTAGTTTACAATGCTAACGCCATTCGTAATAGCACTAAGCTTTCTTGGAATACTCGCAGGGGTTATAATCTCAAAATTTACCAAGGAAGAGCTTAAGCCAGGAAAAAAATGGTTCAGCATGCTGGAAAACTGCCTGATGCTCGCTATAGGCATTGTTATCATTTTTTATACCCAAGAATTTTCCCTCTTCTTCATGCCGGGGCTGGTGGCTGGCTTCTTTTTTAGGAGAGTTTACTTTTATCTGGGCATGGCATTACCCCTAGCTTCGGAATCATTCCTTGTAGCACTAGCTTCCCTAACATTCATAATCGGGCTGCCAAAAGGGACTTTACTTGCCAGCGAACTAAAAAACAAAGATAAAATAAAAAAAGAAATATTCATGTCAGGCGTATTCTTCTTCGCTGCAGCTATCGCTTCATACCTCATAGGATACGAGCCTTTGCTAATATTCGCTTCCGGCGCACTAGTAATGAGCTGGTTCGTGGCTAAAGCCTAACCAACTATCAGCCACTCACGGCCTTCCATGCAATAAAACGATGCAATTAGTTAAAATTCTTTACAATCACTGACCAGCCGTCACCTCATCGGAATATATTTTCCTCCACCTTTCTTGGTTTTCTGAAAGGTACGCCCAATTAAAATAGCACCCAGGCATTTTTTCAACCTCGACAAACAGCTCTTTTTTTCCGTCTCTAATCTCTTCTTTGACTTCGATTATCTTGCACATGTCCTTGCTAAAGAGCGGGGCGTTTGGCGTGTGTACATAAACATATTGACCTGCCTTGGGCTCACCGGAATCCGGAACTGAGATTCGATCCTGCGCCAACAGCTTTTCCAACTTCTCATCTGACCTAGTCTCAGGCAAGAACATTTGAGGCACTTTCATTTTCTATCGTAACTTTTTATCTTCTTTACAAGCTCAGAATCGCCCTTGGGAATATCTCGTTCGATATCACTGAATAAAGGCATCACAGCGAACATGTAAGCGGCGGTGTCATGCTTCATGTAATACTTCCTTAGCTCTTCATGGGTCTTTTCCACGGAACGGGTCTCTTTCAAAGACAAGTTGTAAATCATCCATAAATGATAGGAAAAGGACTTCGATTTATAATGCGTGTAAGTCTTATCCCTTTTTTCCAGCTCATTTTTCAGCTTATTCCTTGCTATCTCCATCTTCTGCTCCTCATGCAGGGTGTTAGCAAGATATAACAAGCAATCCCTGTAATTCCAATTCTTGGCATACTTATCAACGACCTTCTCAGCAGCCTTAGCAATCTCTTCAAGCTTAACAACATCTTTAACTTCCTCTTTCTTGCCTAAAGCAGCTTCCAGGTGATAGAGGCTGTAAGTCTTAAAGCCGTCCCTTAAATTCTCCGCAGCAGCTGTAATATACAAAGGAGAACGATCGTAAGAAACCTGCACAGCCTTAGCTTGCTCTAAAACATTGTTAAAGCTAGAATAGCCTAACATGCCAGCGCCTACAATTCCGCAGCTGATAACAACAGCCTTAATTAGTTTCCTCATCTTAAACGAAGAAATTTTAGAAACCTATATAAAGCTTACTATCGATTAGTGATAAAATGCTACGACTGATAAGCCTAGGACTTTACGAGAAAGAAGACATGAGCCTGAAGGCCTTGGAAAAGGCAAAGGAATGCGACAAGCTCTACTTGGAGATATACACCAATTTCTTCAAAGACGATGCTGAAAAGCTGAGCAGTTTCATTGGAAAAAAAGTTATTGAACTGGGGAGAGAAGACATAGAAAACAGGTCTGACAAGCTGCTGGAAGAGGCCAAAAAAACTGATGTTGGAATATTAGTCGGAGGAGACTGCCTAACAGCAACAACGCATTCTTCACTAATATTAGACGCTAAGAAACAAGGGATAAGAGTAGAAATAATACACGGTTCATCCATACTTACCGCAGTTGCGGAAACAGGATTATTCTTGTATAATTTTGGGAAGGTGACATCGATACCATTCGACAACGAAAAAGTCGAAGCGCCTTACGACGTGATAAAACAGAACAAGGAAATGCACACATTATGCTTGTTAGACCTTAAGCCGAAAGAAAGAAAGTTCATGAAAGCAACAGAAGCGATTTCTTACTTGTTGAGCATAGAAGCGAAGAGAAAAGAGAATGTGTTCAATGAAGACGCTTTATGCGTTATTTGCGCAGGACTGGGAAGTAAAAAACAAATGATAAAGGCAGGGAAAGCTGGAGACCTCCTGAAAGAAAAGCCGGAAGTATTCCCACAATGCCTGATAGTTCCTGGAAAGCTTCATTTCATGGAGTCGGCCTGGGTAATGGAGCATTCAAAGTAAAAAGAAGCATTAGGTGATTCTTGATGATTAACACTGCATAAAGCGAAAAGTTTAAATATATGTTAGACAATATAATATTATATGTTTGAGAATATAACACTAATTGACCTGAAAATATTAAGCCTATACACAAAAGATTACAAATCAAGTTTTTCTATTAGACAGATAACCCAAAAATTAAACATAAATTATGCCCATACATTCAAAAGAGTGAAAAATCTTGTAAAAGAAAAAATATTACTCCAAAAGAAAGAAGGTCAAGCAAACTATATATCACTGAACATACAAAATATTGATGCTATACAAATAATGTGTTTTGTTGAAGAGCGGGAAAGCAGAAGAATAAAGAACACAACACTGAGATTGCTTATAAAAGAGATGATAAAAATTGATACATTAGCCTGTATAGGCCTTTTTGGAAGTAGGGTCTCTGGGAAGGCTACTAAAGACTCTGATTGGGACGTGTTCATAATAACCCAAGGTATAAAAAAAGAAAAGATGGAAAAGATCATGTCTAAATTCCCCCACATCACTAATATCGAGCTTCAAGTATTTTCATTAGAAGAGTTTCAAGAAAGCTTACTCGTACCGGAAGAAACTGTTGTAAAACATATAATAAGGAATAAGCAAATTATTTATAACCCTCACCCATTCTATAACATAATCACCATTTTGGAGGATATAAAATATGCTCCAAGCCAAACAAGTTGAAGAATAATATAAGAGACTGATGAAAACAAAAGGTAAGCCGATAAAAGAAGATGCCCTCGTGCAAAGCCATCTTAAATGGTCAAAATCGCTGAATGATTTGAGGCTAGCTGAAGGTTTGCTGAAGATTTCTACAGACCAAAAAATAAAAAAAGTCTTAGGCT
>JAUYDG010000074.1 GCA_030691925.1 Nanobdellota archaeon | reverse complement strand
TAGGGTTAATGAATAAGATAAGGAAGAATAAACAAATAGTTCAAATTCTACTTGATAAGAAAGAGTTATCGGAAGAGCAAAAAGAATTTTTAAAAAAAGAAAAAGTAGTTCTGTAACAAAAGGTTTAGTTTTGGTAGAATTGGTAGATAAGGTAGAATAGGGTGAATAGGAAAAGGTGTATGACCCTACCAGGTTGTTTTATGTTTGTTGGTTGTTACAAAACAAAAGGTTTATAATAAGGTTAAAACATACTAATAGGTTATAAGCCAAATACTAAGGATAAACAAAACTTTCGTTCTGAAGTTCGCCTGGGGCTTTTGACATACATTCTTTCTTACGTGCCACTTCGGGAACGTTCAACTGTTACAGAAAAAGAGTTACGTGAACCACAAGCTGAAGCAAAAGGTTTAAATCTTTAAAGCTCTTTAAAATATGGTGGTAGAATATAATACTGTCAAGTATTGCAGGTTGTGTAAAAAAAGATTTGTCGTCACCAAGAATGACAAGTGGAAGTATTACTGCGATGACTGTCAGGCTAAAATAAACAAGAAGCGAAAAGTTTCTTCTTGAAGCAAAAGGTTTAAAATCTTAAATAGGTCTAAAAAAACTTAATAGCGGACTGGATCAGCACATTACAACATTCGGTATTCTCCACAGCAATCATTCTTGCCTTATTCTTTTACGGAAACAAGCTAGTATTCATATTCTTGAGGCTTATTAAATTAAAAGAAAAACAGGAATTCATAGCCTTTGTAATACTTGTCTTAATATTTTCTTCCCTGATACACAAATGAGTAGCAGACCTCCTAGTAAAACTTGGCATAATAGGTTGGATTGCCATAATCATGCTGTATTATTTTCTCTATAAAATTTTTAAGGAAGAAGTCAGGAAAAGCTAGACAAAGTTTTATAAACTCAACAAAACTCTCTCCGCATTGCCATGGGAGATATCAAGTTAACAGAGTTCGGGGCAGCAGAAACAGTACCAGGATCAAAACTACTGCTAAAAACAGGACAAAAAGACTACCTAATAGACGTAGGCAAGAACTACAAAGACAAAGAAGAAAACCTCCCATTTGAAGCAAAGGGCATAGAACACCTGATACTCACACATGGCCACGCGGACCACATGGGAGAGCTGCTAAAACTCCGCAAGGAAGGGTTCAAAGGGAAAATATTCTCAACTCATGAAACAGCAGAAATAACAAAACTGCAGCTGAAGCAGGACGTGTCAAGCGTTTTCTTCTACAACAGGGCGATAAAAGGCAAAAGATACCAGCACGGGCCTGACAAAGGAAAATTCATACCGTTCAAAAAGGCAGAATACAGCAAGGAAGACATAGAAAGCTCCATGGCATTGTTCGAATCTGACAACAAAGAGCCAGGCATACCTTATGAAAAACAAATAACTATCTCCGACGAAGCCAAGATAATGTTCTACGAAGCAGGGCACATCCCAGGATCAGCGCAGATACTATTCGAGATAAGCTCTGAAGGAAGAAGCTTAAAGCTGCTAACAGCATGCGACCTGGGAAGGACAGACTACAAGATACTAGGCCACCCAAGGGCAGACACGCCAATAGTAAAATTCCCACGCACAGGATTCAAAGAAAACATAGACTACATAGTGGTGGAAAGCACTTACGGCGACAAAGTGCACAACAGCCTGGAAGACTCGATAAAAATCCTGGAAGAAGCGGCTAAAGACGCAGCAAAAAACAGCTCAAAGCTCATAATCCCGACATTCAGCATAATGAGGACACACATGCTCTGGAACTTCCTCTTCAGGCTAAACCAGGAAGGAAGGCTGCCGGACATGACATTCTACTCAAGCAGCCCAACAGCAGACTACGTAAGCAAGATCATACTTGGCCATATAGAAAACCTCGATGAAAAAGCACTGCAAGAATTCGCAAACAACAACTACAACCCATTCTACTTCGACAAGCTAGTGCACCATAAAAAACTGGAAGATACAAAAGAAGCGCTCAAAGAAAACAAGCCCATGGGGATAATAGCAGCATCAGGAATGTGCGAAATGGGAAGAATAGTACCCATACTGGAAAGAACTATACAAGACCCTAAAAACATAATACTCCTAACAGGATACGCATCACCAAGAACCAGGGCATACAACCTCATCAACAAAGAAAAACAAATACGATTCGACGGAAAGCTCGTAGAGCTGAAAGCAGACGTAAGAAAGATGGGCGGCCTTAGCGGACACGCAGACAAGGAAGAGATCATAGCACACCTGAAAAGCATCCACGACCCAGAAAAAGGAGAACAATTCAAAGGCGTATTCATAAAGCACGGGGAAAAAGAAGCCTGCCACAAGCTAAGAGAAAGGATAATAGAAGCAGGATACCCGCCGGAAACAGTACACGTGATGAAGAAAAACCAAGAATATGTTCTATAAGAACCTTACAGGCTGTAAGCCTTGTACTTAGACTTGCAGGGATTGCCCTGCGCGATGAGCATCGACACGTCATTAACATTCACTATGATAGAAGCCGCTGTCTGGGAATTATGGCCCTCCTCAGTCTTAGCGTGGGCGCAAATCGTGTAAGGCTCTTTATCATGGCTCCTTAAAATCTTTTTTGCAAGGCTGCTGCTGAGCCTGTTCTTTTGCAGCTTCTCAAAGGCCGTGTTGTACCTTGCGGTAGAGTCCTTTACCGGGACAATCTCCAGGCTGGCTATGTGGGGGTGCAGGGCATGATTTGTGTGCACGAAGAACGCATCATTAGTGTAAAATGCGCAGTACCTGTCCAGCGCCAGCTCCATGCTAAGCATATGCCCTTCTTTGTCTATAGCCATCGAATGGTTCGGTATTGCACGCGGAGAAAAAGAGGCTATTTTTTCGAATTCTTCCAGGGTTCTTGCCTCTATCTGGCTCCTGAGGATTATGTTCTTCGGCAGGCCTTCCTGTGCCCCGCCAAGCAAAGAATTGCCTGAAAACGCTATGCCATAATTGTTGAGCGCAACAGAAGACCCTGGCAGCGCACCTATATAAGCTAGTGACAGGAAAGAAGCGCCTTTCTTAGGCTTCGCCTTCACTATGTAAAGGTCATCTTCATAGCCTGGCAGCCAGTCTTCGTTGTGGCAAAGCAACGCGCCTTCGCTGCAGGCGTAGGCAAAGGTTGTGCACTTGCCACCTTTTATGGTCTCTAGCAAGGTTTCCTCGCTGCAAAGCAGGAGCATCTCATTAAGCGATATACCAGAGCCGCTAGCTATACCCCTAAGCTCATCCAAGTACTGGGGAAAATATTTTTCCGTAAGCCTTTTAGTCTTAGCAGCCATCCTGCCAAGATTGTAGCCAGAGCCCTTAACAAGCGTAGAATAAAGCGCTTTCATGCGCATTCCATAATCCTGTATCTTCTCCCTTATATGCTCGCCTATTGCGCACCCTATCTGATAATTAGTCCCTGACACCTCTATATAAGGGAATGATTTCGCCATTAACTTAACCTATAAAGCTGTTAGGTTTAATAAAATTTGTTGGCTTAAGCCAGCTACTTACTAAAGCCGGCCTTTCCTTATCCGCCCTATATTTTTCTCAAACCTCACCATCATGCCCTTCTCAAAAGTTATCAACTGGTTAACCATGCCCATAGTAGGCATCATAGTAATGAGCCTGAAAAACAGGTCCGTATACTTTATACCGTCAACCTGCCTAGCCTCCCTAAGCCTGCGTATAAAAAGGAAAGATGCCACATACCGCACTAAGCAGCTAGCCATGAACACTAAGAGGTACTTTGACCAGAACACCTCATTATACCTCACTATCATGCTGCCTAAGAATGCCCCTGACAAAATTGCTACACCATTCAGAACATTAAAATAAGCAACACAGGTAGCCCTCTTCTGGGGGGAAGTGGTGTCAAAAATAAAATTAAAGGCTGCAAGCTCAAAACCGGCCCATACAAAACCAGAATACGCCTGTATGATCATCAAGTAGAGGATGTTATCAGAAAAAATCCATAACAGAGGGACTATGGGCATCATGAACCCTGTCAGGGTAAGAATCTTTTTCGTGCCGAACTGATCAGAGACCTTGCCCCATATGGGCATCATGATAATCTTGGATATTATAGCAGATGCGGTAACAGCAGTGAACAGGATGTAACTCATCTGCAAGTCCTTGAGCATGTAAGGGGTGAAAAAAGGAACGGAAATATAAACCGCGAAGTTCATAAAAGCGAGATAAAAAGCGAATAAGCCATAATTATGGGACCTGGCTTCCCTGATAAAACTCCAAAAGCTGAACTCAGCATCTTTCGTAAACTTGTACTCAGGCTCGTACTTCTTAGTCAGATAAACAAGAGAGATAATCCTAGAAATCAGGGCTAAAGAAAAGATGACAACAAAGCCTAAATACTGATACCATTCGCCGTCGCTAAACCTTTGGAGCACGTAACCGGATATCAGAAACGCAGCAAAAGAGGCAAAACCGCCAATCCTGTTCCTCCTTCCAAAATAAGAGCCCCTTTCCTTGCCCTCAGTCAAGTCACCCATCCAGCTGTTCCAGGCAGGGCCAAGGATCACGGCAAATATCCAGTAAAGGCACATGAAAATAATCAAATGGTAAACCCTTAAAGTGCCAAAAAAGAACACCAAGGCGATAGGCACATACATCAAACCCTGCAGCAAGGCAAAGGCGCATACCATCTTCTTCCTGGAGCCAAAAAGCTTTAGAAGCCTGTTAGAAAAAAGTTGAGAAAAAAAGCCTAAGGTCTGAGGCAGAGAGCTCAGCAAACCCAGCTGGATGTTAGTCGCCTTGAGGAACACTGCAAAGGCTGAGAAAAACGACTCTCCAAAGCCCAGCATGGAAGAGTAGAAAGCGCCATCCATTATGGAATACTTGAGGCTCTTCTTAATCCTTTCATCTTCCTTTACCAACGGCTTTTTTTCCTGTTTCATAAGATTTTTATTCGAACCCCA
>JAUYDG010000066.1 GCA_030691925.1 Nanobdellota archaeon | reverse complement strand
CAGTTAGTACTTTGAGTTTTGATGGCGTTACAAGCCATACTTTGAAGATTGACGAAGTAACAACTAACTCGGTTACTATTACGATTAGCTCTGATCCTGTAACTGTCACTTTGAAAGTTGGTGAGACTGTGACAGTAGACCTGAATAAAGATGGAATAATGGATATGGAAATTACATTGGATAGTGTGATGGGTAAGGCTACAGATATCGTAATTGTTAAGCTGACTGGCGCTGATATCGTAGCAAAACAAGACACGGACGCTTCGAAACAAAAGTTCAGCCTGAGCAAGAAAGAGATAAGAACAGAGATTACCCAAGGGGAAACAGTAACAGAAACGTTTAGAATTAGGAATGATGGGATAGAAACATTAGCTTTGGATTTGGAGGTTAGTCCTGAGTTAAAAGGTTATGTGGTTCTGAACAAGGATTCTATAATCTTAGATAAAGGTGAGAGTCAAAGTATAGACGTCAACTTCTTGGCACCTGCGACTTTAGAACCGAAGCTTTATGTAGGAAAGATAATCATAGGAACTGACTTAAAACAATTATCCTTGCCAATACAGATTACCGTTAAGAAAAGAGAAGCATTATTTGATGTTAAAGTGAAGATTCCGGATAAGTTCAAAACAGTTTATCCTGGTGAAAGCGTATTTGCAGATATAACGTTGCTGAATATCGGTAAAATTGGGCAGGTAGATGTAGAAGTCGATTATTCGATAAAAAATCCGGAAGGGGCGGTAATAGCATCTTCTAAAGAAACTATCGGTGTAGAAGTAGCAACATCTTTTACTAAAACTTTAACATTACCCACAGATGTAATTTCTGGAAATTATACTTATTCTGTAAGCATAACCTATAAAGACACTTCAACAACAGGGGAAGATTATTTCTTGGTGAAAAGCAAGATATCCTACATACCAACAGTAATTCAAGAGAGGTTAACAGAAGTCTTAGTCTGGGTTTTTGGAACAGCGCTACTATTTACGATTTATTTCCTAATCAGAAGCAGATATAAGGAAAAATTCTTAGAAAAAGAAGAAAGGGAAGACAGATCAAGGATTAAACAACTTGAACAGACCGTAAAAAAGAAAAAATAATCTTTGTGTAAGTCACTAAATGGTTGTAAGCTTTTTTTTCAAAAATTATTTAAATCCGCCTGATAAGACAGTATTCTGAATGAAAAACTCAGCCATAATACTTGCAGCTGGCAGAAGCACAAGAATGAAAGAAGACAAGATATTCCTAGAACTATTAGGCAAACCGGTTTTATACCACTCAGTCAAGCCATTCGAAGAACACAAAAACATAGAAGAAATAATCATAGTAACAAGAGCAGAAAACAGGAAGCGCATAGAATCGATAATCAAACAATACGACCTTAAGAAGATAAGAAACGTCATAGAAGGCGGAGAAACGAGACAAGACTCAGCATACGAAGGAGTAAAAGCGGCAAACAAAACCGAGATAATCCTCATCCACAACGCAGCAAACCCGCTAATAAAAGAAAAGGAAATAACAAACCTCCTAAAAGCAATAGAAAAATATGGGGCGGTGGCAATAGGTTACCCGGCCAAAGATACGATCAAGTCAACAGACTCAAAAAACTTCGCAACAAAAACGCTCAACAGAAAAAACCTCTGGCAGATGCAAACCCCTCAAGGGATGAGATACGAAATAGCACTACAAGCATTTGAACAAGCATACAAGGATAATTTTACAGGCACAGATGACGCGTCATTAGCAGAAAGGCTAGGATACAAAGTAAAGCTAGTCGAATGCTCCAGAGAAAACATAAAAATCACTTACCCAGAAGACCTTAAATTCGCAGAGGCAATACTAAAATCTAGAAAATGAAAGTTTACCTGGCAAAATACGCGGGGTTCTGCTTCGGAGTAAAAAGAGCGATAGACATAGCAACAAAAACAGCAGGAAAAAACGTTTACACACTCGGGCCGCTGATACACAACACCCAAGTCGTAAAAGACTTAGAAAAAAAAGGGATAAGATGCGCAGAAAACCTATCGGAAATACCGGAAGGAACAGTAATAATAAGGGCACACGGAGTACCGCCACAAACGATACGAGAAGCAAAAAACTTAGGGTTAAGGGTAATTGACGCAACATGCCCATATGTGAAAAAGGTACACAACATCACAAAAAAACTCCAGGAAGAAGGATACCAAGTGATAATATTCGGAGAGAAAGAACATCCAGAAGTAATAGGGGTGAAAGGGAACTCTGAAAATGCTATCGTAATAGAAAGCCCAGAGGAGGCCAGAAGCCTGATGAGGTATGAAAGAATAGGGCTGGTGTCACAGACAACACAATCCAAAGAAAAATTCAAAGAAGCAATAGCAGAGCTGAAAAATCATACAAACAAGCTAAAAGTATGCGACACGATATGTGATGCGACAGAAAAGAGGCAGCAGGCAGCCATAGAATTAGCCAAAAAAGTCGACCTGATGATTGTCCTAGGAGGATACAACAGCGGGAACACGAGAAGATTAGCAGAGTTGTGCAGCAAAGAAACAAAAACCATACACGTAGAGCAACCATCAGAAATAGACAAAAAATCATTAAAAGGTAAAAAGAAAATAGGCATAACAGCGGGCGCTTCTACACCAGAATACCTGATAAAAGAACTAACAGAAGAGCTAAATCGCATATAGTAAGACAATAGAAATGATTGTGAACCTCCCCACCGCAAGCAGTGGGACATCTAGTTTAGCTCAGGTTTTTTGAGCTGTCGCTAGTCCATTCTTGCTTCATTGACGTTCCTAACGGAGCATCTTCACAAGCGTTGATTCCCGCGGTTCCTGCGGTATTTTTTAATTCTTTCAAAGCTGATGCTTTGATTAGGATTGCTGACATCACATCTCGGTCTAGTACTCGGTCGCATTCTTTACATTTGTGGGTTCTTACTGCTAACGACTTCTTAACCCTGTTCCCGCATATGCAGCGTTGTGATGTTCCTCGGGCATCGACTTCTACGATTCGTCCTCCAGCTTCTTCCGCTTTGTAGGCTAAATACTGTAGAAATCTTCGCCAGCCAGCATCATTAATCGACTTTGCCAAATAATGATTCTTAACCATGTTTTTGATAGATAGTTTTTCAACTGCAATCAAAGAGTAAGTGTCAGCCAGCTTTCTCGCTTCTTTATGCAAAAAATCATTCCTCTGATTAACCATCTTCTCATGTAACTTAGCTATCTTGAATCTTGACTTTTTTCTGTTTTTGCTTCCTTTCTTCTTCCTAGAATGCTGCTTTTGTAAAAGTTTTAACCTTTCTTCAGATTTTCGTAGCCATCTAGGATTATCAATTTTGTTGCCTTCGCTGTCAGCATAAAAACTCTCAAGACCAACATCAATACCAACACACTTATCAAGCCTCTTCTGAGCAAACTCAATTTCTTTCACAACTGAAAAATTAGCAAACCACTTACCTGTAAAAGCTTTCTTAATTGTCAAGGTCTTGACCTTACCTTCAATCTTCCTATGCTGCTTAATGCCTATCATACCCATCTTCGACAACCTTAATCTACCCTTCTCAAGCCTGAAACCAGATTGAGGAAAAGTAAAACTATCATACCTCTCTTCTGATTTAAATCTTGGAAAACCAGCTTTCTCACCAGATTTCACCCTTCGAAAAAAACCCTCAAAAGACTTGACCAACCTGTCACTAACATTCTGCAAAACCTGAGAATGAACCAACTTCAAATCCGGATTTATGCTTTTCCAATCAGGAACCAAAAGATTAAGCTCATCCCTACCGACGAACCTTTTCTCAGAAAAATACAACTGCTCCTCATACTCAAGCTCAGAATTATAAAGAAACCTGCAAGCACCAAGAGCCTTTTCCAATTTCTTAACAACAATTTTAGAAGGAAAAATCCTAAACTTATAAGTACGAGCCACCAACTTTTTCATCAAACCATAAAAAATTCTTTTCTCTTTATAAACCTCACGCGCACACTTGTCGCGTTGTCCAGTACCCCGTGAAAAATTTT
>JAUYDG010000018.1 GCA_030691925.1 Nanobdellota archaeon | reverse complement strand
AGCTTCTTCAGGTCAGGGCATAGCTCCTGCGCAATCTCAAAAAAGCCCTTTCCAGTATCGTCAAACAATGAATACATCTTAGCAGTGCTAAGCCTCTTATGCGGCCTGGCCAGGACGTAAAACTTTGAAACCTTTCTACTAATATTCTTTATCTTCTCCCCTACACCTTCTACCAAAGCAGTGCCGTGATTAGCTATGAAAAAAGGGACATCGCTACCAACCTTCAAGCCTATACTCATAAGCTGCTCCAAACTGAGCTTGAGACTGTAAAGCTTGTCCAAGCCGATTATAACTGCTGCTGCGTCGCTGCTGCCTCCGCCAAGGCCGGCGCACACAGGAATGTTCTTCATAAGATGAATCCTGCAAGGAAGCTCCTCGCCTACAACGCTTTCTAAAGCCTTTTTTGATTTAGCAACAAGATTATCCTCAGATTTGCAGATGAAAGAGCCGGTAAAGCAGAAGCCTTTTTTCTCTTCAGAAATAGATAAATAATCATAGATATCAACTGCCTGGAACACTGAGCGGATCTCATGATAGCCGTTAGGCAGCTTGCCAGCTATATCCAGAGTCAGGTTTATCTTCGCGTAAGCTTTAATGTCCACTTCTTTCATCTTAAACTAGTGCTTGAACTCGAACCTCGCCTTGAAATGCCTCAGCGGAAGATCCTTGCCGTAAACAACTTTCACCCCAGGGATTTTATCCCTACTGTCATACAGCATCTTCACAGACTCGGCTACAGAATCCAAGTCCTGCCTCTCATACCTAAGCCTGGGTACAGCGAACCTCACAAAATTAACATCCGGAAACTTATCCTTGCCAGTTTCTTTGTCGTAAGAGCCGAAAGCAAAATAGCCAAGCTCGCAAGCCCTGTGGCCGTAAGCAGCCAATAATAAAGCGACTAAAGAAATCCCGCCGAAATCCTCCGGCTTGAGCTTAGTATCGTCGAAGAACTTGCTAACATCAAGATAAACTGCATGGCCCCCTATCGGCATTACAACAGGCAAGCCAAACTTTTGCATCCCTTGACCGAATTCCTGAACCTGCTTAACCCTGTAATCCAAGTACTCTTCCTTTGTAACTGTCTTAAGCCCTGTTGCAAGAGCCATTATATCCCTGCCAGACATGCCGCCATAAGAAGGATTACCCTCCCTAAGTATCTGGTAGTTTACCAGCTCATCAGGAATCCGAGGATACTTCTTAACAAACAAGCCATCACTCTTCAAAAAAATCCCGCCGCCCATGTTAGCCAAGCCATCTTTTTTGAAACTAATGGTAAAGCCGTCAGCATATGAGAACATCTCCCTGACAATCTCCTTAATGCCCTTATTCTTGTAACCCTGCTCGTAGTTCTTTATGAACCACGCGTTCTCGGCAAACCTGCACGCATCAAGGAACAAAGGAATATCATTATTGTGAGAAAGTTCGGACACTTCCCTTATATTCTCCATAGAAACAGGCTGGCCGCCTCCGGTATTATTCGTAACGGTCAAGTACACTACAGGTATCTTGCCAGGATGTTTTTTCAAAGCCTCCTTAAACCTTTGGATGTCCATGTTACCCTTGAAATAGGACTTAGAATTTTCATCCTTGAGCTCAGGAGAGAAAAGGTTCAAAGCCTGAATCCTGTTAGCCTCGATATTAGCCTGTGTAGTATCAAAATGGCCGTTGCTGGGAATTATCAAGCCAGTGCCAAGCTTACCGATAGACGTGAAAAGAGCGCCCTCCCCAGCCCTGCCCTGGTGGAATATGAAAGCGTTAGGAGCCTCAGATGCCATGTCGTTGAAAAACTCTTTCCCAAAAACCTCTCTAACTTGTTCTTGCAAAACGAAATAACCCATGTTAGAGCCATAAGCCTCGTCACCCAAGTGAAGGGAAGCCCACTGCTCATTAGTCATAGTAGTAGTCCCTGAATCTGAGAGCAAATCACATCCCGTAATCATTTCCGAAGGAAAGAAGAAAACATTAAGGCCTGCTTTCTCCAGCACTTCAGCTCTTTCTTCAGCAGTAAAGACCTTCTTAAATTCTACTGAGTGATTGAAGTAAGACCTAGGCCTGGAATCCAGGCTGTTTTCTTCAGGCAACTTCTTTACCAAGTTAGGAAGATTCATACATTTAAAGGTCGGTTAATCAGTTTAAAACTTTTTCGCTAAGAAATCTCTTTTCTTAAAATTTCGTAAGATCAGACATGGATTGGCTCAGAAATTCTTTCTTTGTTTTTTTATTTTTAATATTCCTTTTACGGTTTTTTTCTTACAAGCAAGTGCTTGGCCTATACGAAACGAAAACTATAAGCCAAAAGAGAACATGAGGTAACGGGCTCCAACGACTCAAAAACCCAAAATTATGAGACCCCAAATTTAAGGGCTATAAAGCTTGTATACTCAAAATTTGACATTCTACGCATACAAACAGTTAGTTTCAATTTGAGAGCCCTCGCATAAATGGGTGCCCTTCAATTACAAACTTGTGAGGCAATTATAGTATTGGAAAGAATAAAGTTTATAATCTTTAAATCAAGTCTGTTAATAAGGTAAAATGAGTTCAGAAATTTTGTCGTTTAGAAATATTGAAAATAAAATAGTCTATAACCCAACAATTCCTTTTAAGCATAATGGTAAAGAATATATAAGTGTAAGAACTGAATCTTTTGATAGTGAATTAGATTCTGAAATTTGTTTTGCATACAGACATTCTAATCATTGGATGATTGATAACTCCTTACCCACTTTTCAACTTCAAGACCCTGCATTAACAACAGTAAAAGATAATACACTTCTTTCAGGAGTATATGTGAAGAAGACCCGGGATGGCTCTTTGAAGTTGAAAACAGATTTCTATCTTGGTCCTGATATCTCCAGACTTAAGAAAATTGCGTCAGGTCCTTGGGGTATGAAAGATATTAGGATTGTTGAAATGGACGAATGCATAGGTGTTTTTACAAGACCTCAGAAAAGAGAGTATGGAAAAGGAAAAATAGGTTATTTGGAGATATGTTCGCTCGATGAACTCAAAGGGATGTCCGAAACAGATTGGTATTCTGCTAAGATATTGGAAGGTCTTTTTAATAAGGATGAATGGGGCGGTGTAAACCAGGTTGTAAAATTATCCGAAGATAAACTCGGAATAATCGGACATACTGCACATCAAACAGGCGATGATGGTGAATTACGAAAACATTATTATGCAATGAGTTTCGTTTTTAACATTAGTACTAAGACATACTCTGATTACAGAATTATCGCTCAAAGAAGTGACTTTCCACCATCCCCATCAAAAAGAAGTCCGGAGTTAGACGATATTCTTTTTCCCGGGGGAATTGATACTTCTGGATATTTATACTGCGGACTCTCTGATTATTGTGTTGGAAGAAGAAAGATAAAAAATCCATTTGAAATATTATGAATATTCTTGAGTAGAACTGCGGGCACCCTTTAAATATTGTTTGCTTCACAGATTATTTGATAAAAAGCTCGGGCTCTCAAACTTTCTCGTTCTTTCAGAACTCGAATTTTTCCATGAGGTCGGGGTCTCGAGGGTCGATTACCTGCCCGATCTGTTCGCTTCCGCTCGGC
>JAUYDG010000105.1 GCA_030691925.1 Nanobdellota archaeon | reverse complement strand
CAGAAATAATAAAACAGCCAGAAGAGGAACCAGAAGTAAAAGAGACTAAAGAAAAGAAAAAATTGCCTAAAGCAGAAAAAAAACAGCGCAAAAAAATGTTGTTCAAAAAATAGTCTTATCTCGCGGAGTCAGTCTGTCTCTCAAGCTCTAACTTCTTAGATATTGCTAGGCTCTTAGAATCGCACATGTACGCATTGACTATCTCCTCAGACAAAGTCTCAGCAATCTTCTTCTTGCTGTTAAAAGCCTTCTGATAAGCGCCCTGGACCATCATCTTCATAGCAAAGTCAACCCTTCTCTGAGGGCTCATCTCAACAGCCTGAGGATACCTCGCTCCTCCATACTCTATGGTGTTAATCTCCTCCCTCGGCGCTGCGTTCTCCAAAGCTTTTACAAAAACAGCCACAGGATTCTTGTTAAGCCTCTTCTCTATCAGCATGAAAGTATCCTCAACTATCCTGTAAGCCTTAGTAGCCTTACCGCAGCAATGGCCGGAAGAAATGAAATGCTTCTTGCCCCTGTGGCCAGGGACCATCACCTTACCTATGAACCTCTCAACGATATGGTTCTTAGACTTAGAAAACTGGACCTTGACATTCCTGCCAGAAGTCTTAGGGACTATAATAGGCCTGAGATTTATATACCTCATCAGCCCTTGGTCCTCAACCTTTATGCTTTCAGTTTCCCACCTGTTGAATATTTTTATCATCTTCTACCCTTCTCTATCTTACCTTTAAGCAAAGCGTCCAAGCTTTGGTCATTAACCTTGATGACCTGCCACCTTATCCCAGGAAGATCGCCTTTAGCCCTTCCTTTCTTGCCGCCGATAGACTCTATCAGCACCTCATCGTGCTCATTGATTATCTTGATAGCATTATCCCCGGGAGCGAAAGCAGAAACCTTCTTGCCGTTCTTTATCAGCTGCACCTTCACAATTTTCCTCATCGCAGAGTTCGGCTGCTTAGCCTCTACCTGGGTCTTTTCCAGGACTATAGCCTTGGCCTGAGAGGCACCTTTAAGAGGGTCTGACTTGGCCTTAAGGTTTAGCATTCTCCTCTTGTACCTGTCATCCTGCCACCTATGCCGCTCCCTCTTCATCTTAAGCTTCTTTCCTGCGAACAATCCTTTTGTCTTGTTTCCCATCGTTACATTACCCTTATTTCAACATCAAAATAATTTGAAACTATGTTTTGCAGCTCTTTTAAGTTTTTCCTTTCCGGACCAAGCACGGCTTGCTTGAACTTAGCCCCATGACCTTGGATCATGACGATCTTTTCACCCTCAAGCCCCACATCCGCCTTGAAAGGCAGTATGAAGTTTGACACGAACTTTAAAGGGTCTTCGCTGAACTCCACGACCTTTATCCTCTTCTTCAAAAGGTCTGTAAGCCTCCTGATGTTCTCCCCACCTTTGCCGATGGCTTTTCCAGCCTCGCCCTCTTGGACTATGAATATCAAAGCGTCTCTGCCCTGATAGCAGTCCTTGACCCTCGCCCTTGTCACGTTCTCGAAAACGTTTATGTAACCCATAATCTCCGACGTTATCACTTTCATTTTTTAGTAGCACAACACTGATATACTGAAAGGCTTCTTGCAGGTAAGGCCTATCTCATCGTTGGGAATATCCAAAGCTATAACACTTACGTTGTTAAACTTTGCATAATGCGTGATGGTGTTCTTAACATCTTCCGGGCAGTTCGAAGCTATGAATACCTGCTTGGCCTTGCCGCTCTTCAGCATCTTCAGAGTCTTCTCAGTACCGAAAGTTACCGTTTTTTCCTTTAAAGCCTTTTTAAGTTCTGTCAAAGACATGTTTCTAGTTTTTAAGGAAGAATGCTGTTTTTAAACTTTTCGCCGAAGAAATTCCTGCATGAAATCAGTATTTTCTCTTCCAGATGTCAGACTTCTTAGCCTCTTTTTCACTGCCCAGCTTGAATGAAGGCAGCTTGAAAGCATGATAGAAGAAGCAAAAAAAATAATATATGAGCTATAAGAATTCTAAGGCAACTTCACAGTCAAAGAATTAGCAGAAATGCCGAAAAAATAATTCAGAAGGAACAAAGAAAAAACCACAGCCAGCACTATAACAAGAATGTAAACGAACTGCATGTCCGTCTTTAAACCGTTCATTTTCTCCCTCCAAGCATATTCTCAATCTTCTTCTTCCTCTTAATCTCATCTCTTTTTTCCTTTATAACCTTTTTCCTCTCCTTGATGGAGCGATTAACCTGCCTCTCAAAAAGCTTCTTCTCGGCTATGTTCTGCTCAGGCTCCACCTTCTTCAAAAACATGTCCTCGATCAGCTTCTTGCGATTAGTCTCATCAATCTTCTCCTGCTCCTTTGCCTTTCTCTGCTCCTCGGCTTCATCCAAAACCTTCTTAGCCAAGCTAAAGCGCTTCTTAAGCCTCTCCTCCTGCCTAATAGCCCTCTCCACAACTCTTCTAGGCATTCTGCTAAGCTTAACAACCTCAACAACATAGATGAAAAGAACAGCAAATATTATGAAAGCAGCAGAAGCAACTATGCCCATGCAAACACCATTACCCAGACAATTATTAACGAGTGTAAAACAAAAGCCCTTGAAACTAGGCTGCTCAACAACAACAGGCCTCTCAACAACATTAAAAAGCAGAGTAGAAAAGCCTATAGAGCTGCCTTGCCTGGAACGCACAACCAAGATATAAGCACCAGGCTTTAAATCATCAAGGAGCTTCAGCTTCCTAGCCAAAGTCTTTTGGGACTTAACATTGGCAGTCTCTTCCTCATGATATACCAAAGAGTTCTCCATGTCAACAACAGAGTACCCCATTTCAACATCAGTAGCGGCGAACTCAAGCAGGTCAAAAACTGTAAAAGAAAAAAACACCTCATCACCAGGATAAAAAACCCTCCTTGCATCCGAAGTATCGACAGTAGAATCAAACCTGACAACAGGCGTCTCAACCTCGATAACAGCAGGCAAAACAACAAGGGAGTCCTCAGCCCTTATAAAAAACTCATTAACAAAAACACCTGGCACTTTCGAAGAGAACTTGAAATCAAGCTTAGCCTCCTCATCAGGCAAAAGACCAAAAACATAACTGGAAAGCTTAAAAGACGGATCCAAAGTAGACACCTTAACAGACACGGTGTCCAGTCCAGTGTTCTTAACGCTCACATAATCCTGCGCAACAACACCAGTCTTAGCAACGTTCTTCAAAAGCAAAGGCTTAACCTCCAACAGCTCGGCACAAACTACAGGAAGAACTAACAATGCCAATAAAAGCAAAACCAGCTTATTTCCCATACTTCTTAAGCTCCCTCTTTTTCCTATCTATTGCCCTTCTAAAGTTAATGCTCCTTAATTTCAAGAGAGTTATAAGTATAAAAAGACTTACTATAACAACGACGTGCTGCCACTTCAGCTTAAATTCTATAAAAGGCTTCTTAACAGGCTCGCCTTTAACCTCAAACCTGGCAGAAGAAGTAGCAAAGCTGTCCAGGTAACGCACGTTCATCCCGGTAACGTACTGCCCTGCTTTAAGGTTAGAGGTGTCAAAATCCTTGACAAAAGACTTCTTATCCAACATGTCAAAGGTCTCAGTCTCCTCAGCAACTATGTTGCCGTCCAAATCCTTGATGACATAAGTTACGACCAAAGGAACACTTTTCTGGGCAGTGTTGAACAAAGTAACCTGCGCCTTCAAAGGACTGCCAGGCTTCAGTTCAGCATACCCGGGAAGCACCTCAAGCTTAGCATCAACCAAAACCCTCTCAGAGCTGACCTCCAAAGTGACAGGAATAACCTTCTGCAACCCACCAGCCGTCACGACTATCTTGCCGGTATGTATTCCTGGATCGCCCGCAGAGAAGCTGACACTAAACCTCTTATCCTCATCAGGCTCAAGCCTGAAATGGTTTTCTAGGAAAGAAACATGCCCACCCAAGTTATGAGACAAGTCAAACACCAAAGCCATGTCCCCAGTGTTAACTAGGCTCATCTTCTCAAAGAACACAGCACCTTTCTTCATCTGCAAAACAAACTGCCCAGGCTCTGAAGAGAAGCTGCTGCTCTTAGTCAAAGCTTTAGTACCACCTCCACCTCCAGAACCGCCAGTAGGAGTTGGAGGAGGTGTTGGGGGTATAGGAACACCAGCGGTAGTGTAAGAGCCAGCACTAGCTATGCTAAAAGTGTATGTAGCAGGAGTGCTGTCAATAACTGTACAAGCGTCTGAACAGTTAGCACCATCTTTCAGTATATAAGAGTCTGTAGTCGTAAGATTAAAAAGCGTAAGATTCGCAACAGTATTCAACGCAGGAACGCCTGTACCATCAATAATAATGTTGTTCAAGGCTATGCTCACATAAGAATCTATATTGACACCTGCGCCAAGGCCCAATTCCACATCTGTAAAGTTAATCACACCATACTCCGGATCCTCCAACACTAAAGTGGAAACATTTGTAGGGTCATCAAGCGCAGAAAAGTTAGTAGTCCTTCCCTTGTCCCTAAAGTTCTCATAAGCCACAAAGCTCAAAACAGCCTCTGTAGTGTTCACATTATTAGCAATGTCCGTACAGTTGATGGACCAGTTATAACCGCCGAAAGCAAGGGTTACTGTAAAATTGTTCTCAGTCTGGTTTATATGCGTCAAGGTCTGGTTTACCACAGGCTCTGCAGTATCATTAAGATTAAAAGTGCAGTTCTCCAAAGGATTCGACTCGACAACATCGAAGTAGAAAATTATCTCTTTTTCCGTGTCTGAAGCGCTCACGTTCAAGAACTTTTCAATAGGTGAAACTAATGTCAGATTAGGAGCTGTTGAATCTATAGCCACTACCCTAGGATCTGTGAAGCTCGAATTTATTGTCAGGTCAGAGCTTAACACCCTCCAAGAATAATTGCCCTCAGCAACACCGGAAACAGAATGAGTCGTAGGATCTGAAGACTCCTGTATATTGCTGCTGAGATAAGTTACAGGCTCAGTGAAAGATACATCACCAATCTGTAATATATAATAAACCGTATCCGAATCATAATCAGTACCATTATACCAGCTGAAAGGGTACTGCAAAGAGAAATATGTATCGTTTGCAGGCTGATTCAAAGTAGGCTCTAT
>JAUYDG010000039.1 GCA_030691925.1 Nanobdellota archaeon | reverse complement strand
AATCCTAAGATGAAGAAGTTCTTGCACATCACTGTACAGTCCGGCTCTAACAAAGTTCTTGAAGATATGAAGAGGAAATACTCTGTAGAGGATTTTAAGAAAATCGTTAAAAGGTTTAGGGAAGAAATACCTGACATAAGTATAGCAACTGATGTGATAGTCGGATTCCCTACGGAAACTGAAGAGGATTTTGAGAAGACCTTGAAGCTGATAAAAGAGGTGAAGCCTGAGGTCTTGAACGTTTCCAAGTTCGGGGTTAGGCCTAATACTGCCGCTGCTAATATGCAACAACTGCCGAGCCAGGAGATTAAGAGGAGAAGCGTAATGCTCCACAATCTGTGGAAGGGAAAAGATTAAATAAGAATAGTTGCTAATTTCTTATCATGGTTGTTGATGTTTTTGCCGCAAGAAAGAGGATAGAGGGCATAGCTAAATGGACTCCTCTGGTTCATTCTAAGACTTTTAGCAGATGGGCTAAGAACAAGGTGTACTTGAAGCTGGAAAGCCTTCAGGTTACTGGCTCTTTCAAAATCCGAGGCGCTTATAATAAGATTTCGAAGCTTTCTAGAAAAAACAAGAAGAAAGGTGTTATCGCTTCCTCTACTGGCAACCATGCCCAGGCAGTTGCTTACGCTGCTACAAAGCTGAAAGTCAAGTCAACTATTGTGATGCCGGTGTACGCTCCTCTTGCTAAAATAACCGCTACTAAAGGTTACGGCGCTAATGTGATACTTCATGGCAAGATTTATGATGATGCTTATGAAGAGGCGAAAAAGCTGAAAGCTAAGCTTGGCTTGGTTTTTGTGCATCCTTACAATGATGAGGATGTAATTTCTGGACAAGGGACGATAGGCTTAGAAATTATGGATGACTTGCCTAAAGCTGATTACATCTTCGTGCCTGTAGGCGGTGGTGGGCTGATTTCTGGCATCGCAATCGCGGTCAAGAGCGTGAACCCAAAAGTTAAGGTCATAGGTGTGCAGGCGGAAGGTGCTAACCCTATCAAGGTCAGTGATCACAAGTTCAGGCTTAAAGAGGTTAAGGAAGTTAACACCATAGCTGATGGCATAGCTGTTAAGCATCCTGGGGATTTGACGCTAGGATTGATAAACAAGTACGTTGACAAGATAGTTACTGTTAATGATGATGAGATAAGCGATGCCCTCTTAGCTTTGCTGGAGAGGAGCAAGTATGTTGTCGAGCCTGCAGGTGCTGCTGCTCTCGCAGCGATACTTCACAATAAGGTAAAGATTAGGGGTAAGAACGTTGTTGCTGTGATAAGCGGCGGCAACATAGACATCAAGACTTTGGATTCTTTGCTGAAGAAAGGCTTGGTTAAGCAGGGCAGGCTTTTAGAGATACAGTTAACTTTTGCTGATAAGCCTGAAGAGTTTGACCGCCTATTGAGGATACTGGCAGAGGACAAGGCTACTGTGATCCATGCGGAAAAGACTACTAAGCTTAAGGTTAATCAGGCTGGTGCAGAGTTCATTTTAGAGACTGAAGGCCATGATCATATCAAGAGTTTACTGAAGAAGCTTGACAAGGAGGGATTCAAAGTTGAAAGCTAAGGCTGTAGAGACAGAAAAAGCGCCTAAGGCTATCGGGCCTTACTCACAGGCAAAAGTTGTTGGAAAGTTTGTTTTTACTTCCGGGCAGATCCCTATAAATCCGAAGACTAACGAGCTGGTAACTGGTGATATAGAGATTCAGGTCAAGCAGGTGCTGGAGAATTTGAAAGCTGTACTGGAAGCTGCAGGCTCCAGCTTGGATGATGCTGTGAAAGTGACAGTTTACTTGGCGGATATGAATGATTTTATGAAGCTGAACGAGGTCTACGCCCAATATTTTAAGAACAAGCCTGCGAGGTCAACGGTGCAAGTTGTTAGATTACCCAAAGATGTTAGGATAGAAATGGATGTTATTGCTTTGAAAAAGTAAAGATTCTCAACTTTGGATAAATTCACGCACATAATTATCGCCGTAAGCTGCGACGATTTTTGTTTTATCTTCTGATATTTGCACACTATTTATGCCTACTAACAGGTCATTTGATGTTTTTTCTATAGCACTACAGCCTTGCCATAAGAGAGTTCCTTTTTCGTTATAAACAAGGACACAATTGTTTGGTGCACCACCGATTATTATCCTTTTCCCATCAAGGGAAATAGTGATTGCGTTGTGCCCCATCCCCCCTTCTTCTCCTACTCCTAACATAGGCCTTTTCCATAAGAGATTGCCCTCGTTGTCAAACATGTACATCATTCCGCCAACAGTACCAAGAATTATCCTGCTTCCATCAGGCGTTACTGCTCCTGCCCCGACTACGTGGTCAGGTATTCTGTGTTTCCATCGCAATTTCCCATTAGCATCGAATGAGAACAGTGTTCTGCTCTTTCCTGCTGCAAAAACGTTCTTATTTTTGTCAACACCTAAGAACATTGGGAATTCTCCCATTATATAAGCCCATTTTTTGTTTGTGTTAGAATCAAATCCTGCAAGAGTCCTAGCCCCTACAATAAAGCCTGTGTCATCCATATAAAACTGGCAGTTTCTAAACCATTCGTCAATCCAAGGAACTTCTTGTTTAGCTCCGTTTTCAGAGTTGAACAGGTATAGTTTTTGTATCGCGCCAGATAAGGCTTTTTTTCCGTCTCTTGAGAAGCAAGCGCTCCTGACCATGCCGCCAGTATCAAAGCTCCACAACAGTTTGCCATTCTTGTCAACTGTGTATACTTTGTGATCATGGCAGCCTGCAACGACTTTACTGCCATCTGCTGCGATGTCAATACCCCAGCATTCATTGCCTGTAGGCTGTTTCCACAAAACTTTCCCTTCTGAATCAAAGAGGTAAAAGTTTGTTGGCTTACCCAGTTCCGGTGGGTGTTTTGCCTGATCAGCTGCGAATAATGTGAAATCTTTTGAGGCTTTAACCCAGAAGAAACCATAAAAGTCATCAACTTTTTTCTCCCATTTAAGATTGTAGGAAGCACTTTCTTTTTTAGTTTCTAGTTCTATGTCCAGTCTTACAAATTCTTCTCTTGTAGGCTTGATACGATCTTTAAAGTAATACTCATAACCTTCTGCTATGATTGAAATTGAATAATCATTTGAGTCGCACGCGGTTTCTCTATTGTAAATCGCGTTGATGTCCTCCATTCCGAGAACTGAGATGACATATCTTCCCATCTCATCTGTATCACCACGGAATCCTGACCTGCCACAATTGATCATAGCGTCTACTCTTGCATTTTTTACCGGCTTACCAGTATCATCTTTTACATATCCATAAATCATGCTTGTTTCCTTACCCCTCAAATCGTCTTCGACTGAGCCGAAGAGTACAGGCAGTTCAACCTTATCAGGGTTGCTCTCTGACCATAGTTTAAAATTTACAGTGAATGGCTCACCATCTCCTTTATCTAAAGAGGCGAAATACCATAGTTTCTTTTCAGCGCCTGGCGCAATTTTTACAGGATAATCCTGGAAAGAATAAAAGTGCAAGTTCCATTGAGGGGTCTGTTTAACTAGCTCATCATCTGGCGTGGCATAGACTGTAGCTTCGCTAGCGCCTTTGTTTTTTAAGGTTATGAAATAGTCCAAGCCGCTTTCCATCATCCCCCTTATGATTGCTGTTGAGAAGTAGCTTATTTCAACATCTCCTAATTGTTTTTTTATCAGTTCGCCTTTTGGTGATTTTGCAGGGGTTTCTGGCAGTGGAAGGTCTTTGTTTATAAGCGGGAATCCAAATTCTTGCTCCAGCCCTTGACCTTGTGGTTCACCAACTGGAGGCTCATTAATCCCTTCAGTTTTTGGAGGTTCTGGTTTGCAGATATTATCTTTGCATTTACATTCGTTTGGTTTGTTTGGCAAGCAAGGACCAGTCAGTTTTGAGTTTTTTGAGATACAGCCATGGCAGTCATCTATTATGCAGTCTGAATCAGAATCGCAAGCAAAATCCGGAGGTGTTTCTTCACCAGAAGCGGGTCCTCCGATAGGCCCTCCAGGCCTTTTACCAAAATCACCTTTCTCAGCGCAACCGCTAATCAAAATTACTAATACTAAAAATAAGATTATTTTTTTCATTTTCATATTTTGCTGAAAAAGTTTTTTATCGCAAGACGCGTTGCTTCACCATTTGGTTCCTGGTTGAACGAGGAAAAATCGTTCCAAGTGTAACCCACGCCTTTTGGCTCAGCTGATAGGTAAGCATCGAAAGAAACTTG
>JAUYDG010000030.1 GCA_030691925.1 Nanobdellota archaeon | reverse complement strand
GCGTCTTCTGATTAATTTGTCAACGGGATGCGACTTCAGCGTCTACTAAATGAACGGCCGCTGATAGAGTCATGTGTCTTTGGTTTTAACATTTAATTGCCGCAGCGTACACAGAAGCCATCACCAGGGGTGTTTTGTAGGTCACCATCGGCTTCTTTGCACTTCTTCAAAGTTGCGTAACATTCGTCATTTAATAGATTCTTATATGGCAGAAGTCGTGGGCAACTCCCACCACCATAGCAAGGTAGGCGTTGAGCGATAAGGGGTGTATCTGAAGCAAGCACCAGATTGGTAATCTCAATCTCTTTTTCCTGTGAAAGGTTAGCAGGTGTTGGCGACGGGACAGGGGGAACTGGTGTCGTGTCATAGCATCCCTTCAGGCAGTTCTGTAAGCAGGTCGCATATTCTTTTCCAGAACCGAGTGGTGCGCATTTGTTCACGCAGTCTGACGCACAATCGGCATAAGACACCATGGGCACTGCCAGCAATGCAACAAACACCATTAAGAACATGATCTTTTTCATAAATTCTCCTTTTGTTTTTAGACATTAGAAAAAACTTGAAGCAAAAATGTTACCGTTTGTTCATGAATATCAGCTTCTTATCTCAATAATACTTAGCGCTTTCTCAGCTCCGTCGGCACGCTTGCCTTGCGTCCCACCTTAACAGGAAACCCAGGGTTCGTTCTGAGCACTTTGCTGTTGAAGTATCCCTGCATGAGACCATTCGCTACCAGGCTTACATCAACCTCATATGCCACATCACATGAAGGTGATGTATGGAAGTATTTATACTTCAGCTTCCGGCCATCAAACTGCGCTGGGATCGTGACCAATCCGCTAAAACCAGCAGATACCGTTACTTCAAGCACGTTGCCCCTGGATGTAATCACCACATTGTCAAACTTTTCTCCGGTTTCCGGATCAAAACGGTCCCACGTGCCGAGGATATCTTTGAACTTGTTTTGTTCTATTTGTTCGACGAGCATATCGCATGTTGCGTGGCCTAAGCCCCAACCAAAACTGGTACAGTTCATCGAACCCACTACCATGACATGCTGGCCATCAAGATTCTTAGTCTTTTCCTGTAAGTTTACTGGCACACGAAGCACAATAACATCTGTTGACGCTTCGGACTTGGACCCTTTATGTACGTAAATTAGTTCGTCCGACTTCAGCCAGTATCCAGTTTCGTTAGGTTGAATAACTGGAATTGAACCAACATGTAGGGTTCCAGTAACACTTGTTTCGTTTGGTGTTTTAGATACCGCAGGCAAATTGGACAAGCTAAGCGCCAAAAACGTAAAAAGCACAGCAAACAACCAAATCTTTTTCATAAGTTCACCCCCTTTCTGTTTTTAGTTTTTGTATTCTCAAGACTGTTGCCTTGTTGTTTTCAAAAAGAAAGAAGAGCGGCTCTACCTTTTTTAAGAAGTAAAACCGCTCTTGCTTAATAATTTATTATCAGTCAATGGTGAAACTTTTTTAGGTTATACAATAATTAATTGCATCCTGGTACATAAGGCAGATTCACCGAGTCGCTGGCCCAATGCACTCTGATATTAACAGACCAGACATACCTTTGATCGGCGGATACAAATGAAGCGACCCGGACGTGTTTTTCATACGGGTTAATTATGAAAACTCCGTGTGCTTTGTCTCCATTTACATTCTCTCGAGATGTAATGCAAACAAAAGCGTAAAGGGCCGTGCCTGTGTTGTTGTCAACGTAGAAATCGACGCCATACTTGTAGCCTGTGTTATCGAACCTAGATTCGCTGTACACTGACATAGCATTACCATCACTTAACGCGTTGGTGGTGGCGACGAGCATCGCTGCAGCCGATAACAGCAAAAATGCTAAAACCCAACTAATCTTTTTCATAAAATCCTCCTTTTTTGGTTAGAATTTTCTAATGCCTAAATTCGTCGAGAAAACTATTCCCTTACCAGCTAAACGTTCTGACCACGATGACCCAGTAGGCCTTTCTTTCTATGCCGGTGCGTTTCACAAGCTCCCCGGTGACTTTCACTTTCATGTCTTCGAACGGGAGAAGGTTTATCTTCTTGCCGCCCATATCGATTTCGATGAGGTCAAACGTTCTGCCTTCGATCTGCAGTGGCGAGTCGAGCTTGACCCCCCACCCTGTAGTCTCCCCACCAATCGCGACCACTCTCGTCAATGTCCCGGTTACGGTCACTTCATCCGCGTGCGCGAAACTGCACAGGAACAACGTCGCCAACGCTACCAGCACTAATCCGATCTTTCTCATTCTTTCCTCCTTGATTTTTGGATTTGTTTTTAGACCGTATGTAAGTCTTGCAGACCAGCCAGTTTCCCTTCTATCACCCTTTAACAATGGCTGAGCAGCCAAGCCAAGAATCCCAGGAAGGCCACAATCACTACCACCTCCATTATGGATTCAAACAAGCTTTTCTTCACGTCGTATTTGCCGTTGACGATCGAAAGCCGGTCTATGGGATTTCCGCAAGCTGGGCATGTTTCAACGGATGGACCAAAGACCATGAACCCGCCTGCCTCGCCGAGAACTTGATCCATCTCGCACTTTGTTAAGATAGTTTGGCAGTGCGGACAACGAAATTTGGCAGACTTCTTCATCGCGCGTTCCCTCCTTTCAATCCTGATCGCTGGCCCACTTCTTGATTTTTGCCTTCAGCCATTTGAAAATGCTAATTATCAAGCTTATCACCAGCATTACGGCACCGCAAAACAAGACGAAAATAATCAGCGCTTCACCCGCTTCTGGCGAAAGTCCCATGTATCCAGCCTGTGCCGAAGAAGCAACGGCCAAGCAGGACAAAACCATGATAAAGAACAGTTTCGCCTTCTTTCTCAATATGCTCACCTCCTTCTTCTTAAATTTTTTAGGATTTGTTTTTTATTACTTCCAAACTTTGTATATCAAAAGACCAATGGTCTTGTTATTTTCAAATTCAGGGAGAGGGACAGCCCCACTCTTAACTAGCTGAGACCGTCCCTCATAGTCATGCCCGGAAGGCTTTTACCGCCTTTGCTCTTCGTAGTTGACCGTCCAGGTGGGGCTGACGCCTTGCGCGAAATAGAAAGGCCCTTCGGTCGTGCTCCTACTGCCGTCTGATGTCTTCGCTGTAAGCGTGTGGTTGCCGACGCGAATCTGGGTCGTGCAGAACATGCCAGACAATGCCCTGCATCCGTAATCGTTGTCCACGTAAAGGTCCAGGGTGAACGGAGTGTTATTCTGCATCGTGACCTGCGCCCATCCGCTCTGAGCCTGGGCCTGACCGGGAACGAAACTAACAAAGCCGAGAACGATTGCCATAATCGCTGCCAATGTCAATGCGGTCTTTATCATAGTACCTCTTTTCTTGGATTTAGGGGTTAATTTGATCTTTAACCGCAAAACGGTCGCCACTGCCAACAGCCCTTAAAAAATTCACCTCCTCCCTGCCCCGTTTATTTTTATATCTCTCTTGGTGTTACTTTCTTGGGACTTTCTTCACCGCTGCCGGCTTGCTGTAAGGGTCTTTTTTCAGCTTGTCGGTTGCTGGCTGGGTCATCGAATTTCTGTCGATGTATGCCTTAACCAGGTTATCATCGCTGATGAAGAAAAGAGCGACCAGATGATAGGAGCCTTTTTCCTTTTTTACAAGCTCGACTAACGGGAAAAGGTCGTACCCTTCTGGATCTGTATACTGGAATTCCGGGTCTGTGTAAAAGTTTGCAAACAGAGGCGAGTCGTCGTAAGCCTTGCTGTCGATCGACTCAAAATACTTCAGCCGGCTGACATAACTCGGGAGAATTAAATCCTCTGGTATTTCCACGATGACATCGCCGATGGATATCTTTTGCTCCCCAATCACCTCAAATATCTCTTTGTCATAGGTGAAAATGCTTATCTCCTCAACCATGGTCTTGTAAGTCTTGGCGTAAGCTACAGGAGCAAGAATCATCGTCAGCGCCAAGGCCGCCACAACCAAACCTACTGCCTTTTTCATCTTATCCACCTCCTTGCTGCTTAACAATTTAAATCCCAAAAGCTTCTGCCTTGTTATTTCGTGTTCTCCTGGATTAAGACGAACATGAAGTTTTTTGATGGGCTTTTGTGATGAGACATGTCCCACAGGCTAAGAAAGTCTTCATATCCTACAGCGCGGAAACCTTGCTGGGGGTCGCGAAGGTATATCATTCTTTTTGCGTAATCATACCCTACAGCGACCAACCAGTGCCCCATCTTGCCTTCAAGCCTGGCACGCTCACTTCCCCACTGCCTTACAATCACAGGCCTGTTCTGGGAGATGTTCTGTGTAATTTCTTCTATACTACCTCTCCACACAACCTTGTCTTTCAACCCAAGTTTGTTAAATGGGAAACCAAGCATCTTCTGGATGGATACCCCCCACTCGGGATGCCATCTCAGATCTTCCTTCAATTCATCCTTGCTCTTCTTTATCCCATAGTAATTCAAAACCATGGCCAAGGTAGTAGGACCACATTCATTCATACCCTGGTATAGTTGATTGACATTACCAAGAATACACGAAGACGGGATTTCAGACGGCTTTTGGATGTTCACCAGAGCAGGAGCGCAGGAAAAAACGCAACTGAGCAAGATTATCAAAGCTGTCACTACTAAATTCTTTTTCATACAACCTCCTTTTTTTGATTAAAAGTTATGTTCAAGAAAACTGCCAGTTTTACCGACAAAAGCTGATTTTTTTAACGGCCTTTCCGGTTATCAGTTAGCTCCAACCCAAGAATAAACCGCCTTATCAGCAAGAAGCCCACCAAGGTTCCTATCGAAACTCCTACCACATACACCATCTCTGTTTTGAAAATGAACTTCAACGGGAAGAGCGAACCTTCGTAAAAGCTGTGATGGACGTCGAACAGGGAAATCAAGGAAAAAGAAACAAATGCCGGGATCAGAAGGAAAATAATGTTTGCCAATATCTTTTTAACTATACCTCCTCCTTGTTTTAAAGTTTTTATTTTAGGATGTTATATTCTGGATTTCCTTCTTCTATTGCAAGGTTTTCCAAGTTTTTACATCTTTTAGAATCCGAGTTTTTAGACTTAAGAAAGTTTACACTATACCTGATCGTATAATTCCTTCAAACATCGGCTCTTCGTCGACGTTATTCCGCTGATAATACGGGGTTTTCCAGAGCTGTCTTCGCTTCTTCTGTCGGCATCAATATTTTTTTCCAACCTTTATCACTTCTTTGCTCCTCTACTTTCAACAACCCCATGTCCATCAATTCTTTCCTAAGCTCGTTGCCTTTCCTAGCGCTGAAGTTTAGGTATTGATAGATTTTTGCGGTACCCAAGAATGGGTATTTGGATACTAGGTCCAAAATTTGTTTTTGTTTTTCGTTTAATGAATATGATTTCTTGACGTGTTCTGAAGGGTTTTTAAGGGTTTCGTCTGCCTCTCTAAGTTCTTTATGCTCCAGCCCTGTCCTTGACTGCAGCTCTTGAGGCACTCTCTTTATATGGTTGACAGCCTTGATTATGTCAAACAGCTTGTACCCTTGGTTCAAAAGGTGCTGCTTCAAGACCTCTAAGCTGTAGCCATTTTCCATCTGGGCCCTAAGGTAGTCCACCAGGTATGCCTGGAAGTGGTTGGTTATGACATATCTTGGTATTATTCTTCTTTTCTTTTCCCTTTCAGCCTTTTCCCTCTCAGCATTATCCTTATCAACAGCTTTCTGGGCAATCTCGGCAGCAGCTTCCTGCTTCTTCACAACTTCTTCAATTATCTCAGGCTCCTTGGTTATCTTTTCAGCTTCCCTCTCAACCCTTGCAGTGTCAACCCCTGAAATGTTGAATATCTGGTTAACCCTTTCTATCTCCTTTGCCACGTTGATTATGCTTGACTCTTCCTTGAATTTTTCATACTCCTGCTTGGTGCTGACTTTGTTTGTCATTCTTGCCCTTATCTCTTCGTCAGGAACGGGTTGTTGTTTCAGCTCGACAAAAGGTACCCTTATTAGGAATGGCCTGTAGTATCGTTCTGCAAGCCTTACTATAGCAGAGCCTACAGGCAGCATGGAAAAGTATTCTTTCACTTGGCCAAGCTGCATTATCCCTGCTACGGTTTCTACATCTTTGTAAAGGACCTGCTGGAAGGCTATGTTGCATGCAGAGTTTCCAGCTACAGTATCGCTTAATTTTGAGATGTGCTGGTCCAAGCAGATGAGGCTTGTGCCATACTCCCTCAGCTCCCTGTAAACCATGTCTGTCGTAGTTTCGCTTACGAAGTGCGGCCTGTCCTTAAGGAAGATGTTATGGGCCTCGTCTACGACGATAGCGTGCTTGAACTTGCCGTCGTCTGTCAACTCATTAGCTTTCCTCAGCTTGTATATGTAAGTAAGCAAAAATTCGCAAAAGAATTTTTTCTCTGCGTTGTTCAAAGAGTTTAATTCGAATATTACTTTCTTATCCAAAAGCTCATCTGCTGCCAAAGAGTTTTTGTCTTTTGAGTTTATCGCTTCCCCGAACGGACCGAATGTCATGACATGAGCTATTCTCAAGGCGGATGTTGTCCATTCTGATTCTCTCCCTCTCTTTACCTTTTCGGCCCTTCCCTCCAGCCTGTCTTTTATCTGGTGCCAGGTAGGATAATTCTCAGAGCCTTGGTAGACCCCGAATTCCTCAAAAGCCTTGTCTAATGTTTCTGATAAAAGCTTGTGGACTCCGTAGCTTGCGAAGAAAGACTCGGTTATTAGATCACACAGCACGTTGAGCCATTCTTTTGGCGGTACGCCTTTCGGCGGCTTGTTTATGTTTATCTTGAAAAGGTTTGAAACCTCGTTGTTGCCTACCGTGAACAGCATGATCGCTTTGTCTATGAGCATTAACGGCCTAAATGATTTTTTCCAGTCGAATATCATGAAAGGCTTTTTATTCTTCATAAAGTTTCTGACTATCTGAAAAGCCAAGTTTGTTTTTCCTGAGCCTGACATGCCTGATATGCAGACGTGCCTCACCCAGTCCTTCTCCCTCATTGCGAACGGGAAAAGCTCTTTTTCAGCGTAGCTTATCATGCCAAGAGGATACTCTCCCTGCATCACCGCCTCTGTTGGAGGCTCCAAGAGTATCTTGTCGCTTAGCAGGCCTTCGTTCAAGTGCTTGTGGTAGAGGATGTTCAAAACCTGCTCTATCTCCTTCTTTTCATCCAAGCTCGCTGACAGCCTGTACTTTAAGTATACTTGCTCTATCTTCTTTCCGAAAACAGGCCTCAGCTTCTTGCAGATTTCCTCAATTGTGAGAAATTGGTTCATTTTGGTTCTTCCTTTGATTCGGCTAAATAAAGCTTGCAGACTTTCATCGCTTCTGAGGCGAAATCTGGGTCTTTTTCTTTGTATCTCTCGGCTATCATCCTAAGGTCTTCTGCGATGAGATAGTCAATCTCTTCCCGATATTTTGATTTTGTTTTTTCATTCATTTTCTAATGTTTTTACGTATTTTATCCTCGTGTCTTGGTATTTTCTCCAAATGTCCAGGTCTTTCACGTCTTTTCCCTCAACTGCCTTAAGGAAATCGACCTCCAAAGCTTGAAGCTCCTTTTCAAGTTTCCTTAATTCTTTTGAATTATTCATCACCTTAACCTCTACAGTTTCATACGTCTTCTATGTCGCTTATATCAGATTGCCTACAGTGTTCCCTCCGCACAATTTTTTCTACGCGACTCATCTGTTTTCTAACATCCAGCGTTTGTACTCTTTTTTGTAAATCATCTTTTGGTTTATGGCTCCTGTATACTCCAAAGAGACCTTCTGCTTTTTCGTCAACAAAATATTCTGGCAGTATCCTTTCAAACTTCATCCATGAATAAATCTCCTCATGTTCTTCCATTTTAACCTCCTATTAAATCATCCAGCATGTCCAGCCTTGTCTCTTTTTCCTTAAGCTCCTGCTCCCTTTCTCTAAGTTCTTTTTTCAACTCTGCTATGTCCCTCCAGCAGTTCAGCTTTTCCTGGACCTTCACTTCTTCTATTTCCACCTGCTTTTGCTTGAGCATGATTTGTTCTTTCTTGCTCTCAATCCCGCCTAGTTCGGTTGCTACTCTTGTGATTATGTTGCCAACCTCGAATTTTATCTTGTCCATGTCTGTCAGAAGCTCTTTGCTTAAAGACTCCCTTTGGCCTATAAGCTTTTTAATATCCTCTATAGAATCCTTTAGGGATACGGTCTTTTCTTGCTGCAGCTTTTCCAGTATGTTGTCCTGAGACATGTTTTTTATCTTTTTCAGGATATCCTGGACGTCAGCTGAGTTGATCTTTTGTTTTTCCACGATGTCTGACATGAAGCCTTGTAATTCCATTTTTCCTCCTTTGGGTTTTTCTTAGCCTAATTGATGACTAAGCTTGTATATAAACCTTTCGTTTTTTACAACTTTATAGTGGTAACGTATTCCATGGGTTTTCAGGGTCTTCCGAGAGTTTCCGCAGGCAAGCAGCCCAAAAAACCAAGATCCCTTTTGACAGCCATGCTGTAAACCCCATTACTATGCTTATGCTCAAACAGCTGGAAGCTTTCCTTAGCCTGGATTTTCTGCATCCAAGCTTCATCCGTTATCGGATAAAGGTCTCCCCCTAGAATGGCCGGATTAATAAGCATTTTTATCCGTATCTCCTTGCAAGCTCGTTAACTCTGATGCTTTCTTCCCTGCTTAGCCTGAAAGGAAGATCCCCTTTAAGCGGAACAACGTATCTTGGATCCAGCAAGTAGAAAACCCCATCTTCTCCGACAAGTATATTTTCAGCGTTGAAGTCATTAGCGTTACCTAGTTTATAACCCGCTTCATGAATCCTGACTATAAGGTCAACCAGACCTGCTGATACTGACAGCTCAGATAACGACCTTGTTTGCAGAAGCGGTTTCCCTTCTATAAATTCTGTAAGATAAGCATTCTTTCCCTTCAAATCCTCTTGCGTGGATGGCGCATTGTCATAAAATCTTACTGCTTTCGGAACAGCATTAGTCTTAGATGCGTTGCTAAGAATGCTATACTCCATTTCCAGATTATCAGGATTGTCGGGGGCATCTTTCCTATGGTTAATCTTCAGCCTGTAATGTTTTTTCCCGTCAGTAACTTTAAGAACTATGCCATAGCCCCCCCTACCCAAAACCCTTTCGAATTTCAAGGCAGGGTCTATCTCTTCCACCAGTTTAGCAAGATTTTTTTTCATTTTTGGAAAATCTTAGCCTAATATTTGCTTTCTAAAACTGTTTTTCGGTCTTTGTAATCAAACATCGTAGCATACATGCCACCTTTTGCTTTGTCAACTAGGTAAAACCTGTCTGCATTCACATCCATTACGACACTAAACGCTTTAGTCCTGGGTTTCCTAGTTTCAGGGTCCATTACAAGCCTAATTTCTTCCCCGATATAGGTTAATCCGCTTGGTAGTTTTGCATTTTTCATTTTCTCATAAGCCTCCTTATTTTGTTATTACTATTTAGTAGTTACTAATATATAAACCTTCCTATTTCTGCCTGCCCTGCCTTATAAACGAAGAAAAAAACAAAAGCTTTATAAATATGCATATTTTTTCTAAACCAGCAATTAGATATTAAAATATAAATTAGGAGGATTAGATACAAATGGCAAAACAAAAACCACACTTAAATGTAGTATTCGTGGGCCATGTAGACCACGGTAAATCAACAACAGTAGGCAGGCTCTTCTACGACTCAGGGTCTATCGATGAGCAGGCCATGAGAAAGCTGAAAGAAAC